>JBKDZY010000322.1:0-18623 GCA_047971765.1 Hyphomicrobiaceae bacterium
GAAGCTGCTGGAAGGCCAGCGTCGTCCACTCGTAGGTCATGCCGTTCGGCAGGGTTTCCTCGGCCAGGCGCTCCATGATCTTGATCGCCTCGCCCTGCGACACGCCGGGGGAGGGCGCGCCGTCAAGCTCGGCCGCCGGATAAAGGTTGTAGCGCGGGACGCGATAGGGGCCCGAGACGCTGCGGAGGGTCGCAAACGACGCCAGCGGAACAGGCTCGCCGGCCTGGTTGCGGACCGTGATCTTCCATATGTCACTCGGTTCGAGACGGAAGTTCTCGTCGGCCTGCACGGTAACGCGGAAGGTCCGGCCAAGAAGGTTGAAATCGTTGACGTAGGATGATCCGAGGAAGGTCTGCAGCTCGCTGAAAATGTCCGGAAGGCGCAAGCCGAGAAGCTGGGCCTTGGTGCGGTCGATGTCGAGATAGATCTGTGGCGTCGACGTTTCGTACAGGGAGAACACGCGGTTCACGCCGGGTGTCTGGGCGGCACGGCCCATCATGGCGTAGACCGCCTGCTGCAGGGCCTGGGCCCCGAGACCTGCCCGGTCCTCGACCATCATGCGGAAGCCACCGGCAGTGCCGATGCCACGCACGGGAGGCGGAAGCACGACGAAGGTCATGCCATCCTGGATGACCGACAGCCTTTTGGTCAGCTCCGCCTGGATGGCCTCGGCCGATTTCCTGGGATCCTTTGCCCGCTCCTCGAAAGGTTCAAGAATGACGAACAATGCACCGGAGTTCGACGCCGTGGTGAAGGTCGCGCCGGAAAATCCGACGATATTGACGACATGCTTGATGCCTGGAACCTGGAGGGCGATGTCGGCGGCCCTGCGGTTGGCGGCATCGGTCCGTGCGAGTGCGGAACCGCCCGGAAGCTGGATGACCGTGATCAGATAGCCAAGATCCTGCTGCGGAATGAAGCCGACAGGTGTCCGGCGGAACTCGTTGAGACCAAACGCGATCACGCCGCCGTAGACGGCCAGCATGAGCAGGGAAATCCGCACCAGACGCGCGGTCAACCAGCCGTAGCCGGCGGACAAGCGGTCAAAAGTGCGATTGAAGAGCGAGAAGAAGCCGTTCAGTGGCCGCATGAACCAGTGGGACCCGCGATGGTCGTGCGACTTCAGGAGCAACGCGCACATGGCTGGCGACAAGGTCAGCGAAACGACCAGCGAGATGATGGTTGCGCCGGCGATGGTGAGGGCAAACTGACGATAGAACTGGCCGGAAATCCCGGTGATGAAGATTGTCGGTACGAAGACCGCCGACAAGACGAGCGCGATGGCGACGAGCGCCGAGCCCACCTCTTCCATCGTGCGGCGGGTGGCATCGCGCGGGGACAGCCCGCGCGCGATGTTGCGCTCCACGCTCTCGACCACGACGATGGCGTCGTCAACGACGATGCCGATGGCCAGCACCAAGCCGAACAGCGACAGGTTATTGAGCGAAAACCCGAACGCCGACATGAAGAAGAATGTGCCGATAAGCGAGATGGGAATTGCCAGGATCGGGATGACGGCGGCGCGCCAGGTCTGCAGGAACAGAATGACGACGAAGACGACGAGCACAACGGCTTCGACGATGGTGCTCAACACCGCGTGGACCGACTGCTCGATGAATTGCGTCGGATTGTAGATGATCGTGTACTTCAGGCCCGATGGGAAGCGATGCGACAGGCGGTCCATTTCGGCCTTGATGGCATCAGCCGTCGCCAGGGCATTGGATCCCGGACGCTGAAACACGCCAAGGCCGACAGCCTGGACCTTGTCGAGATAGGAGTTCCGGTTGTAGTCGAGCGCCGCCAACTCCACCCGACCGACATCGCGCAAACGGACGACGGCGGAATTGGTCTGCTTGATGACGATATCGTCGAACTCGTCCGGCTCGACGAGGCGGCCCTTGGTGCGGACGGTGAGCTGGAAGGCGCCGGAATTCTCCACGGGTGGCTGGTTCAGGACGCCGGAGGCCACCTGGATGTTCTGCCCCTGCAACGAGGTCACGACATCGGCCGATGTCAATCCCAGGGCCTGCAGGCGGTCCGGGTCGAGCCAGACGCGCATCGAGTATTCGCGATTGCCGAACACGGTGATGGAGCCAACGCCGTCGATGCGGCTCAAGGCATCGACCACCTCGATGCTGGCATAGTTGGAAATGAAGAGCGTGTCGCGCGAGTCGTCGGGCGAATAGAGATGGACGACCATCATCAGGTCGGGCGAGGCCTTGTTGACCGTCACGCCGATGTTGCGGACGTCAGCCGGCAGCCGGGGCGTGGCGGTCGCCACCCGGTTCTGGACCTGGACCTGGGCGACGTCGAGATCGGTCCCCAGCTCGAAGGTGACGGAGATGGAGAACTGGCCATCGCCGGTGCTGTTCGAGGAGATGTAGAGCATCTTCTCGACGCCGTTGATCTTCTGCTCGAGCGGCGCGACCACCGTCGAGGCAACGACATCGGCGCTGGCGCCCGGATACTGGCCCGTGATGTTGATGACCGGCGGCGCGATCTCGGGGTACTGCGCGACCGGCAGGCGCAGATACGCCACGGCGCCCAGAATGACGAGGATAACGGACACCACGCTCGCGAAGATCGGGCGGTCGATAAAGAAGTGCGAAATGCGCATGGAACGGGCGCCTAGTTGCTGTCAGGAGTATTGCTGGCCAACTGCGCCTTGATTGCGCCGAGCTGAGGGGTTACCGGCGCGCCCGGCCTGATCCGCATCAAGCCGTTGATGACGACCTTGTCATCGGTCTTGAGCCCATCCTGGATGACGCGCAGACCATCGACGACCTTGCCGATCTTGACGTACCTGGGCTTGGGAATGTTGTCCGATCCGACAACCATCACCAGTTTGCGCGCCTGCTCCGACCCGATGGCCGTGTCCGGCACCAGCAGCGCCATCTTCGGCTCCGCCACCTCGATGCGCACGCGGGCAAACATGCCAGGGGTAAACAGCCCCTTGGGGTTGGCGATCTCTGCGCGCGCGCGGATGGTGCCGCTCGAACGGCTGATGGCGTTGTCGATGAAGTCCAGTTTTCCGGACTGGCTGAACGATGCCTCGTCGATGAGACGCAGCTTCACCGGCCTGCCGACGATGGCGCCAACGCTCTTCGAGGCGCGAAGCAATCTCAGATAGGCGCTTTCGTCGAGGGTGAACTCGAGGCGAATGGGATCAATCGACTCGATGGTCGCCAGGGTGCTGGAGTTCGCGCTGTTTGCCGCGGTTATGAAGTTGCCGACGGAAACGCGGCGATCACCAATCCTGCCGGAGATGGGCGCCTTGGGTTCGGTGAACTCCATATCGAGTTCCGCCTGGTGCAGAACCGCGATCTGCAGGCGGACATTGGCCTCTGCGGTCGCCATTGCGGCAACGCGCTGGTCCATTGCCTGCCTGGTGACGCTCGTCCCCATGATCAATTCGCGGGCGCGGGAGAGATCGGCCTTGGCAAGCTGGAGGCTGGCCTTGCTGACGGCCAGTCTCGACTGCGCCTGCTCCAGGGCGATCTTGAAGGGGCGCTGGTCGATCGTGAACAGCGGATCGCCCTTCTTGACGATCTGTCCGTCCGTGAAATGGATGGCTTCGAGTGTGCCGGCCACGCGTGCGCGAATTTCCACACTCTCGGCTGCCGTGAAGCGACCGACGCGCTCTTCCTCGCTTGCAACTGCGCGCTGCAAAGGTGTTGCCACGGTCACCGCTGGCGGAGGCCGCTTGGCCTGTTGCGCGTTAGATTGCGACTGGTTGCAACCTGACAAGGTCACGGCCGCCAACGGCAGCACCACGGCTGCGGTGAATATGCTTCGACGCATCAAGAATTTCCTGATTGGCGGGTCCGCTTTGCATCGGTCTCGAAAGCACGTGCGATGGCGCCGCCCTCGACCGAATACCGCCGCTATTTCTATCAAACTGAGGCTTCTACAGGCCCGCGATTGTCGCCACCGCTAGCATCCCCCAATCCGCATGTCCATTGACACCTGGGGATCACGCTGCATTCGGTTGCGTTCCGGGTCAACATAACGCCGGTTTGTGGCCTGATTATCAAGAGTATCGACCACACAAAAAAGTGACTGTGCCACGCATTTTCATGTCCGCTCACATCTGCATTCTGCAGCCTGGCCTGACTTGCTTTGCAGGACGCGCCGGAGGGGTCCGGATTGCAAATACTCGCGCAGATCTCGGCGCCCTGCGTGATCAGCAGATCGCCTGTCGCAAGTGTAGATGTGTCCGACGGTGCCTGTGCAGCGCGTCGCGATCAGCCGTCATGGGCTCAGACCAATTCCGGCAAAGCCTCTATCGCTCCAAGTCACTTGCGCTCACGGACCGCACCGGCCCAAAGGCCTGGTCCTGCGCGGGTGCGGTGCGAACGATTTGACAGATGAAGGACGATCCTGCGGCAGACGCTTGCGCCTATCGCCAAATGCGAAGTCTTGATCAGCGCGTCAAGCGGGGATGCCGCGCTGATCAAGACATTCATCCCCCAGTCGAATTAAGGGCGGCAACTCGCCGAGGGCCGTCGCATGTTAGAGCCGTCGTTAACCACTGAGGGTACGCAAAACCAAACGGCTCTACATAAAGTAGTTTTATTTTTTAGTTTTAGTCAAGACTGCATCGACGCTGATTTCCTACAAATTCGACGTCTACGACCCGGAACCATCGTTCAGCTAATTACATGAAGATGATGAGTTAAATGGGTTCAGTCGATGCGAGCGGTAGCATAGTGCCTAGCGCAAATCATCCGCTCTCCCACATATCTGCAACAAACCGAGAGGGCCGCAGGCTGCGGCCTTCCGTAATCGTTTCAGGTAATAGCAACAAACGAAAAATTAGTCACAACAATTAGTTAGCCTCGAAGAACCAGAACATCGGCCGGTCCAGGACAACTGCCAACTGGTAGAGCCGCGAGGCGCTGACGCGCGTGCGAGCCGCTTCATACTTCTGCAGCTGCTGGGGGGCGATCTTCACGAGCTCGGCAAGCTCCATCAGGGTGAGGTTGGCGGCCTTGCGCGCTTCACGCAAACGCTTGCCGATCAGCCGGTCAATGTCGCTGGGTGTCCTCGGAAGTGCCAATTCGTCGATGTCTGCCCTGTCCACTGCGGCACCGTTGAGATGTGCCAATTTTGTTGTTTTCGCCACCATCATCAAGCCTTCCCGATCTTCTTAATGTCTCCCCGCGCCCAGGCTACCTCGCGATCGACAAAATCGGAAGCACTCTGACGACCATGCGAAACTTGTTCATCCATAGCTGCCAAAATAACGCCATATCCTTGTGCGCGCCGCCAATTGCCGAGACAAGCCCCTGGAATCGCGAATTTAATTCACCAGAACGGCGAAGATGATCCCGCAAAGAGCAGAACACAGTACCGCCACCGCTTTTCGAGGCGAGGCCGGTCACTGTGGACCAATTACGAAACAATTGCTAAAAAAATAATATCAACCTATCGGTTAACCAATTGTCATTCAAAAGATTTTCAGGGCTCACTTTCAGATCGACGATGCCAGAGCAGCTAATCGAGACCACTCGATAGACCATTAGCTGAACTCGCAACTGGGGTATGTCATGCGTTCACAAACCGCACACAAAAAAGACTCTGCGACAAATTTGTCGGCTGGAGTCGAGCTTCTCAAGGGCCTGCAGATCGAGCATGGCCCAATTCCGCAGCTTGGCCGCTTCTTCCTGCTGGCCGACAGGCTCCTTGCCGATGCGGGGGTGAAAGTGTTTCGCACCTCACTGGACGCCGCAGCGGAAGCGCAGGCTGCCAATGTCGACTCCTGGGCGATGTTCCCACCGATGCTCGATACCCGGTTGTCTCCAATCTCGGAAGATGAGTCGTTCGCGCTGCTGGGCAAGGATGCAAGCGGCGACGTCGTCTGCGCCCAGGCGGCGAGATTCTATGACCTGGGCGAGCGGTCGTTCAAGGACATCGTCACGGACCAGTCGTTCTTCTACGGCAGCCAGATCCCACCGGATCCAGGCATGCCACTGGCCGCGGTGACGGCGCCGAGCGCGGGCCACATCAAGGGCCGGATGCTCTATTCCGGTGCGCTGTGGGTGCACCCCAAATGCCGCGGACGGCATCTGACGGGCGTGCTGCCGCGCATTTCACGGGCCTATGGGGTCGCCCGCTGGAATACGCAAACCACCGTGGGCATGGTCCGGGAAGACAACATGGTGCCCAAGCTGCTGGCTTCCTACGGCTACAAGACCATCGAGCCGCGCTTCACTATTACCAAGTTGGCACCTACGACACTGAGTTGGTGCATCATGGTGATGCAGCAGGCCGAACTGCTGGAGGATCTAAATCGCTTCGTGGAGGCGCGGTCCTCTGAGATCGATACGGCTGTCAGTGACAGCAGCACTGAGCACAAGGGGCACGCCGTTGGTGGTCGGCACGGCTAGCACCAGCCTGGAGTAGCGCGTCCGCGCGTTACCGAAATAGGGAAACTCAAGAATGGCGTCGATCTCGTCGAACATCGGGCGTCCCGACGCAAAAGCTTCCCTGTGATGTGCGGCCACCCAGTGGCCGTAACCTTCATCGGCATACCCGCACACCGACTTGCCGACTGCTGAGGCGAGCCATGAGGGATTGAGAGGCGTATAGCGGTCCCCAATGCCGCGGACGATCGTGTGCCCGGTCTCATGATCGAGCTCATTGATCGTCCAGCGCCGCTTGAACAGACGATTTAGCGGCCCCCTCCAGTCCTCAATCGAGTTCCATTCGGTGAAAATCCGGCGCGCAGCCGTGACCGTGTCCCTGAGGGGGCTGTCGCGCCGCGACAACCGCTTGCGCAGGAACTGTTCCTTGGTCGGTGACGACGTGGCGTCATAGGCCAGGGCGACCATGATGCGCTGGAAGGCTTCGCGATCACGAACGATGAAGTGGTTCCAGTCGTTGGTGAAATAATCGAGCCTGATGGTGGCGGAGAGATTATCGTTCACGCAATGGATGGCCGTCGCAACCGCGCTTGGCTCGAGAATGCGCGGACGGCACGCGGTACGGATGAAGCGACCGTCGTCCGCCACAGAAATGAAACCCAGATTGAGGATGGCATACTCTGTCAGTTGCGGACCCGAAAGCCGAGACCCGAGCTTCATGGAAAGCGCGGGGTCGCTTTCAAGCCAAATACGCCCGCTATCGTCGATTATCGCGACCATATCACACACCCCGTGGGGCCCGTCATCGCGCAACGTTACCGGCACCTTCCCGGCTGCGTCAATTGTGCGGACCACACTTTTTTGTTCGTCCGGTGCCTCCTTTCGGCTCGGGTCCCGTTTCCGGGCCGAACCATCAGCGCACCGCAACTCTTTCCAGGCAATCACTCCCTGCGCCTCACCCCCGACGATCGTCACTGGCGCCCTGTTGAACTGCCACCTACGCACGTCGTTTTGCAGCGCTCCCGTTGAACACTACAGCACCCCGATCACAACTCAAGAGTGCAACAACAGTCACGCAACCCGAGTGAGATTTTTACAACAAAACCCCGGATTGCTGTCACATTCAACTCATCGGAAGTTTGAGACTCGCATTGCATTTTCGCGGATAACGCGGGCGTTGTCCTGCATGGAATCTCCGGCGGGAGCGCCTTCGACAACTTTTGCAGGGGTCGACCAGATCGGAAGCCTGAGGCAACCGTCGCAGCCCTTCTTGTAGCTCATGAGCGTTCGCCACTGCTTGGCGGGCTGAATGTAGCCGTGGCCGAACGGAAACGGCGTATCGGCGTTATCCAGCAGCCGGTCATGCCGCGCTCCCAGGATGTGGCCGAGTTCGTGGGTGAACGAATAGGTGGTCGCCGCGCATTGATGATTGACGACGGCGTAGGCCTCATCCACCCCGGCAGCCACGCGGGTCGCCAAGCCACAGCCGTTGCTTTCGCCAACAACCAGGATCACGACATCGGCTTTGTACCTGTCGCGCAGGGCCGGAACCTCCTCGAGGTAGCCATCGCCACGGTCGACCATGCGCCAGACGTGATCGAAGAGTTCACCGGATGCCTCTGCGTATTGAACTTTTCTGACTGCGGCCAAGCGCACGCGCACATTGGAGATGCCGCTCTCCTCGAACGACATGTTGGTATCGTCGAGCGCCAACTCGATCAGATCCTTCGTAATGTCGGAATAGTAGCTGGCTGCTTTCGGCGTGTAGACCACCAGCACATCCATGATGGTTGCGGTCGATCCGGCACCACTGTTTTTTCCGCCTTTTGGCGCGCTGCCGGCCTTGGACCCCGCTTTGGGGTTGACGAGGGCCAGCCGGACGCCGCCACGAGGCGAGTTGCCGCCACCTGGCGCATCATCCTGCTGGTCGAGCGTGTCACCCCGTTGAGGGCGGAGCGGGCTCGCATCTCCCTGCCTGAAAATGTGGTCCATTTTCATATTCATCCGCTTCATCATCTCGGGCGACATGCGCGGATGCTCGTCGGGCATCTTGTCGACGTCAGTTTCGACAATGCCGATGACGTCCTTGTTCAACTGACGCAGCTGATAAATGCGGTCCTTGTAGTGGATTGTCCCGGTCATGCGGCCGGACGCCCACCACATGATCGTCACCGGCTGCTGGCTGCCGGCCACGACGCCACGCCATACGCAGCGCTCGCCCTTGATCTCGACCTTGCGCCGGACCGCCGTGACCGTCATCTCGGGACCGAGCGCGATCTTGATCTGATAGGGATGTTTCGGATCTTGCTTGCCGCCCTGCATATCCTTGGTCAGAGCATACTCGACCATGTTCGCACTGCGTGCGGCCATGACCTTGACATCAGCCGTCGACTGCACCTTTTTCGAGGCGTCAATCATGGTGCGAGACTTGGCGTTCATCGCCGTGCCCTTCGGGACGGGCTGCAGGACGTTGTTCCAGGTCTCGTCGAGCTGACGCATGTTCACCTTGTGACGCCTGGCAGCCTGCTTCAGGCGGTCCAGGAACTTGCGGCGCACTTTCCACACCTCGCACCTGGTCAGGCGCAATTGCTGGCCCTTGGCATCGCCCGCGGTTTTCAGGATCGACCTGTAAGCCTGCGAATTCCGTGGCGGCAGGCCTTCCATGATGACCTCGACGCGGTCATCCCGCGCGGCCGGCTGCTGCGCCGTCTGGGCGGCTGCAGGGCTGGGCCCGATTCCGACCGGCAGTGCCACCGTCAGCACTGCGGCAACGGACAACAGCGAACGAACGTGTGTTCGGCGGAAGGGCTTCATGGCGTTCTCCGGTTGCCGCGCCTCGCGTTCGCCCGGACACTTGCCTGTAGACCACAGATCCGGGCATTGCCATCCAGAATACAACTTGCCCGCGGGGCTGGATGTTCTCGTCCGGCGCCCACGGGCATCTTCTCTCGTCTACGACAGCCCTATGGCGGTGTTACTTCTTCGCAGGAGCAGAATCGTTAAGCTGCTTCCAGAAGTTGTCGCCCTTGGCCGGAGCGGCTTCCTGGAGCCGCGTGAAGATCGACGATGCATTGTTCTCGTCGCCAGCGCTGCAGGCGTCATAGGCACGCAGTGCCTGACGGCCGACAATGGCGAGCTTGTCGCCAGACAGCTGCTTGGCCGGGCCAGTGTTGAACTGTTCCCAGAAGTCCTTGTAGTCCTTTGCACAATCAGCCGCAGACGCGGGAATGGCAAAAACCGTGAGCAGTGCGGCAGCAATTGCAAAACGTTTCATCGGATTGCTCTCCTTCATTAGTTACATCAGCCTTCGCCAGATGCTTGTGCATGGCTGTTTGATCCATGCTATCCATAGGTACGTAGGCCGTGCTGAAAATTGCGATCACGAAATTGTTATTTCGTGTCGTCCCAGGGTCTACACGAGAAGCGTAGCCGCACTTTCCACAATCGTCCTTTCATGAAAAGGCAGACATCCTTCGTGCATGTTCCAGTTGCCAGTCCGATTGCCGTTGACAGCCGACCCTCTATAGCACTTTGTTTTCTCTGTATAAAACATAAAACTTGAATAGAAAAGACGAGCGGCATGCACGGGTCTCGGGAACAACTTACCAAGGATCTCCTGGCAATGGGCACCGGCGACGTCGCCTCGTTCGTGCGCGTCTACAAGGCAACCAGCGGCAAACTTTTTGGCATCGTCGTGCGTATCTTGGGAAGAGGCGAACTCGCCGAAGAGATCCTGCAGGAGGTTTATCTGCGGGTCTGGCAACGCGCCGCCGACTTCAATCCGCAGGTTGCCTCGCCAGTGACGTGGCTGGCAACGATCGCGAGAAACAGGGCGCTTGACGAAAGGAGGAAAAGACAACCGGGCCGCCTGGACGACGTGCCCGATCTGCTCGAGATCGCCAGCGATGACGACATCGTCGGGCAACTCCTCGAAACGGAGGCCAACGAGCGGCTGAGGATGTGCCTCGACCGACTGGAAGACGGGCATCGGGAGGCGATACAGCTCATCTATTTCGAGGGTTTGACCCACGATGAGGCTGCATCAAGGATCGGGCAAAAGGTGACCAAGGTTAGGACTTGGATTCGCAAGGGACTCGCCGAGTTGAAGAGCTGCATGAAGCATGGATAACTCAGACGACATCGATATGCTTGCCGGGGAATATGTCCTCGGGTCGCTGACGGATGAGGAACGGGCACTTGTGGCGCGCCGCATTGCCGGTGGCGACGATGCCTTGGCCAACGCCGTTGCGGACTGGGAGCGCAGGCTTGCGCCGTTGAACCACCAGACGCCCGCCATCGCGCCGCCCTCGACCATCCTGCCCAGACTGCTGAACGCCATCTCGGCTGACAGCGTTCAGTCCGTCCATGACAGGACCAACGTCATTGTGTTGCGGCGGCAGGCACAGCGCTGGCGCCGGGCCGCGCAGGCGCTCGCGGCATCACTGGCCGCCGTTGCCATTGCCTTTGGCGCGATTGCCTACACCCAATGGCCACAGGGTGCTTCCGACAGGCTCGGCCTTCTGGATGGCATGGGCGTCAATTCGGCGGCGGACGACGCACCGGCGCAGGCAGGCCCCGCTTTCCTGGTGCGGTTCAGGGAGGGCCTGAACTGGGTCGAGTTCCACCAGCTCAGAGGACCACGCCTCCCCACCGGGCGCGTGCTTGTCGGCTGGGTGACCCGGCCGGGCGTGGAAACCGCCATTCGCCTTGGGCAGATCATGGACCAGCAGCGGCCAACCCGGCTGCGCATGCCGGTGCTCGATACCGGGGAACTCGCCAACATCGTGTTCCTGATCACGATGGAGAAAGCAGAGCCCTCGCAAGGGCTGCCCTCCCGGCCGCTCGGGCCGGTGATCTATCGCGGGAAGCTGCAGCTTCTGTAGGCGGTCCATCCTCGCGCGGCATGGTGCTGCATGGTGCTGGTGCACAAATCGCCCTGCGACGGGCGGCCACCATGATCCATGCCTTCATGAGCGTGTCATACCGACGTGCAACCTCTGGAAACCGGAAACGGCGGACCGCCGGGCAATATGACCTTTCAAGGACTTCCATTGGGTGCGGGCATGAAAATAACACTGGCAAGATTGTTCGAACTCCTCGAGACGCACGGAAACGGCCGCTACGGCCTATCGGATGTCACCCAGCTCGACCATGCCCTGCAATCGGCGGCTCTCGCGGCAGACCGGTTGCTTGGCGAGGAGATCGTTGTGGCCGCTCTTTTCCACGACGTCGGGCATCTGCTTGCCGACGTCGATGTGAGTCTCGCCGATGACGGCATCGACGACCGCCACGAGGAGACAAGCGCGGATATGCTGGAGCCCATCTTCGGCCGCGCCGTATCCGAGCCGGTCCGCCTGCATGTGGCGGCGAAACGCTACCTTTGCGGGTCCAATCCGGCGTACTTCGAGAAACTGTCACAGGATTCACGCACGTCACTTGCCGTGCAAGGCGGGCCGATGACGGCCCTCGAGATCGCTGCATTCGACCGACTGGACGGACGGGCTGCCGCGTTGGCGCTCAGGATCATTGACGACGAGGCGAAAATCGTGGGCCTGCGGACTCCCGATCTCACGAGCTACCGGGAAATGGCCGCGCGCCTGGAACGCGCGCACCATCATGCGCCGGGACGCGGCGACTGACACGCGGATGGCGCGGGCTTGGCACCGCCTCTGCTCACGCCCCTTTCCGGCAAGAGATCTGACCAGATGAGGGGCTGTTTCGCTCCCCTTACGCCCCTCACGGGGGTCGGCCACCAATCCGCCTACGCCATGCCAGCCTCTTTGCGCACATGCCGGGCAATGTCGGCATGGGTGGCGAACCAGATGCCGGGGTGGGCGCGGATGTGCCGGATCAACTCCTCCAGAATGTGAATGCGGCTGCCGTGCCCGATGATGTGCGGATGCATGGTCAAAAGAAACAACCCTCCGGGCCCGCCCTGATAGACCGCATCGAATTCCCGCTGGAACACTTCGAGGACGCCGGACGGGGCGGTGAACGGACGCGCAGAGCCGAACCGATCCATTGTCAGATAAGGGGCATCGTCGCGGATCCATTCGACGGGAAGCTCAACGACACCGGTGGCGGCACCGTCCTCCAGCAGTTCATAGGGATCGTCGTCCGCCATCAGCGAGCTGTCATAGATGAGGCCCATCTCGCGGGTGATCGCGAGGGTGTGCGGGCTGAAATCCCAGGACGGCGTGCGGATGCCGACCGGCCGAACGCCAGAGACTTTCTCCAGGGTATCGGCCGCGCGCATCTGCAGCTCGCGCTCGTCGGCCGGGGGCAGCGCACTGTTGAGTTCATGTATCCAACTGTGGATGCCGATCTCGTGGCCCTCGGCAACATTGGCGCGCTGCTCTTCCGGGTACAGCAGGGCAACCACGCCCGGGACGAAGAACGTCGCCTTGATCCCGTACTTGCCGAGCACCTTGCGGATGCGGGGCACGCCGACCCGTGCGCCATATTGACCGGCACTGAGGCGACCGGGCGAATCGTGCCCCCAGCGGAGCACCTGCGTCTCGTGATCGGAGTCGAACGACAATGCAACGGCAGTATGCGCGCCGTCCGACCACGCCCCGGGCCGCAGGGACCGCCCCGCGCGGACCTTCTCCACGATCCCGCGCCATTTATCCTCGGGCCAGCGCCACGCATCCGGTTGGTCGGGCAACGAATTGGTCGTTGGTTTGGGTGCCATGTCGAGCCTCTCATCAGTGCTTGCCACCAGCCACATGCGCGCGGGCGCAGCGGAACGGTCCGATCGGTCCGGCCACCGGATCTCGTCAGGACCGATGACCTTGGCGACAAGTGTAGAACCGTCCCGGCAGGACATGACAAGCATTTGGGGCCCCCGGATCGTACCCAAGAGCCGTTCCGAGCCTGCAGCCTGGCGCCCAGCCGCGGCGAAGGACCATCAACAGGGCTACTTTTCGAGTATCCGCGGCACCCACAGGGCAATGTCGGGGAAAACAGCAAGGAGCATGGTGAATGCCACAAGAATGGCCAGAAACGGCGCAGTCATTCGGGCAAGAGTCGTCAGTCCTTCGCCGGTCAGCCCCTGGATGACGAAGAGATTGAAACCGACCGGTGGCGTGATCTGGCTCATCTCGACGACGAGCACCAGGAAGATGCCAAACCAGATGGGGTCGTAGCCCGCCTGCTGCACGATCGGGAGGACGATCGGCAATGTCATCACGATCATCGAAAAGCCATCGAGGAAGCAACCGAGGACAAGATAGACGCCGACAAGCACGACGATCAGCGTCATTGGCGTGAGGCCCAGTCCGGCAATGAACTGGGCAATCGCTCCGGGAATGCCGAGGAAGGCAGCCGCGTTGCCCAGAATGGACGCCCCAAGCACGATCAAGCCGATCATGGAGCAGGTGAGGACAGATCCCTGGCCGATCTGCATGAGCGTGGCGACACTCAGTTCCCCTTGAAGCCAGGAAATCACCAGGGCACCGAACACCCCGACAGCGGCGGCTTCCGATGGCGTGGCAATGCCACCGTACATCGAGCCGAGCACGCAGAAGATCAGCGCAACCGTGGGACCAAGGTCCTTGAGGGCGCGAAACCGTGTACCCCAGCTCACGTTCGCCATGGCCTGTTCCGCAGCGGGCACGAGGGAAGGCTGCAGGGTGGTCCGTACCATGATGTAGAGCATGAAACTCAGCGCGAGCAGAGCGCCGGGGATGAAGCCTGCGGTGAAGAGTTTCAGGATCGACACCTCGGCAAGCACACCATAGATGATCAGGATGTTCGACGGCGGAATCAGGAAGCCGAGGGTCCCGGCGCCGGCGAGGCTGCCGATGGCGATTTCACGCGCATAGCCCCGGCGTGTCAGCTCGTCCAGAGATATCCGGCCGACGACCTGGGTCGTGGCTGCCGACGAGCCTGAAATTGCCGCGAACAGGGAACAGCCGAAGACGTTCACGTGCAGGAGGCGACCGGGGAGAAGCCCAGCCCATGGCGCGAGGCCCTCGAACAGCGACCGGGCAAGACGTGTGCGAAACAGGATCTCGCCCATGATGATAAAGAGCGGCAGCGCGATCAGCTCGGACGTCGTGAGAATGTTCCATGCATACTGCGGCAACAGCTTTTCGATCGGGATCGAACGGAACATCCAAAGCAGGCCGATGGCGGTCGCGAGCAGGGTGAGCCCGATCCAGACGCCCGCAGTCAGCGCTGCGAACAACATCCCGAACAATGCACCAATGATTGTGCCCACCGGCTCCCTCCTCAGCACCCCTGCATGTGACCGGCCGAACCAGTCGAACGGATCATTCGCCGATCGTTTCGCCCTTCAGGCGCTCGTCCTCGAGCGGCAGGCCGAGCACTGCCGAAATGAGACGCCCGAGAACCTGCAGCGCCAGCACCGTCGCGCCGAAAGCGATGGCGGCCTTGGGAATCCAGGTTGGAATATCGGACGAGATGGATGTCTGGCCGTACTTGAAGGCTGACCAGGAAAACCAGATCAGCGAATAGGCAAGGAACGTCGTCAACAGTAGCGCAATGGCGGTCGTCACGATCTCAAGCAGCCGACGCCCCGGCGCTGGCACCTGGTTCAGCAGCACGCCGACACGAATGTGGGCGCCGGCGCGCAGCGCCATCGCCGATCCCGCCATGAACGCGTAGCCCATCAGATACGTGCTGACCTCCCAGGCGGCGGGAATGCCCGCAGGCAGGGCCGGGATGTAGGTGGCCAACAGGCGGACGACAATTTCGCCGAGGATCAGCAGCGTCAGGGTCGCGAGTGCGAGAGCAGCCGAGATGCCGGCAAAACGCCCCAGCCAGTCGATGACGTCCAGCAGCGATCTCAGACCGGCAGGCACCGCCACGTTGGGCCCGGCCGGGAGAGGGGCCGCACCGGCCCCCGCTCCTTCGTTCGCCCCCCGCGCCCACCGTCATCGGTTCATCGCCTTCAGGCAGGCTTCTACGGGAGCGCGTGCCGCCGGAATCTTCTTGAAGAAGGCCTCCATCTGCGGCTTGGTCCGTGCGCGCAACTCCTTCATCATGGGCGCCGGCACTGTCAGAACCTCCATGCCGTGCGCCTTCAGCTTGGCCACACTGTCCTTGTCGGCCTGCAACGACGTGGCCCAGAACCCAGGTTCGAGTTTCTCGGCCAGTGCGACGATCGCCTTCTGGTACTCAGGCTTGATGGCATTCCAGGCGTCGAGATTGACCGTCACCATCTGGGATGACCACGTCTGGTTCGTTGCCAGGGAATACTTGAGAAACTCCCAGAACTTGCCATCGACAGCCGACACAGCAGAGGTCGACTCGCCATGGACCGCGCCGGATGCCAGGGCCGGCACGACCTCGCCCCAGGGAATGAGAACCGGGTTCATCCCAACGGCCTTGAGCAGGTCCAAGGTCCCCTTGTCCGGAACCCTGATCTTTATGCCCTTGAGGGCTTCCATGGTCTGGGCCTTGACCTTGAGGTGCAGGTATTGCGTCGGCCAGGGCACCACATAGAGGATCTTCTGATTGTTCTTCGCTGCAATTTTTTCATAGACCGGCCGAATGTACTTGTGCAGGACCTTAAGCTCATCGGCATTTCCAACGAGAAACGGGATGCCTTCGATACCCAGGATCGGCTCGTCACCGATCTGCTGGATATTGAGGATATCCGCCATCGGGACCAGGCCATCGCGTACCGCGCGAAGATGCTCGGGGCCCTTGAAGCCAAGCTGCCCACCGGCCTTGACCTCGATCTCGACTGCACCGCCCGTGGCCGTCTTGACCTCATCGGCAAATCGCTTCGCATTCTTGGTGTGGAAGTTCCCTTCCGGCCATGCGGTCGAAAGGTCCCATTTCGTTTGCGCTGTCGTGGGCGTCGCCGTCAGGGCGAGCGCGCCGACCAAGGCCGCGGCGGCGAGAGCATACCGGGTAGCAAACATGATTTCCCTTTCTTCAACTTTTCCGAGCGTGCATGGCATCCTGCCCCACGGGTGACGGCACCCAAACGCCCGAACATTCACGAGCGAGAATGTCTCGAAGGGGCATCGCGCTGACAAGATCAGCATCCGCGCAGCCTTGCCGCAATTTCCGGCATTTTCCTGGGTGCGGTACGTCGAGCGAGAGCTCACCGCAAAGACCCCATCACGGTTCAACCCAGGGGTCGAAGGAGCGATCCTCTGACAGACGAGAGGTCAGGCACGCCTCTGTCGGTCCGGGTCAAAGCCTGACCCAGAGATGCTGCCAAGCAATATATCCATTGTTTTTTCTGTATATTTCATGCGCCTCCCTTTTTTTTAGCTGGTGACACACTGTGGAGCTGCGGGTCTCAGCACCTCGCACAAGCGATCACTTCGACGGATCATTGGCGGTTTTCCACCGCGTCTCTGCCGCCTCCTCCCAGAGACGAACAACAGTGACAGTGGCAGACTGGCGACGGACGTAATATAAAAATTTCTCAGCCGCGTTCGCGGACAACAATAATGCAATCCAGGGTGGAAAGTTTGACCAACATTCAGCTGCTCGCGATGGGACTCGGAGGCTTTCTTATTCTGGCTCTCGTCGTGTTTGCGCTTGCGCGCCCACTTCTGCCGGTCAGCCGTGCGATTGACGCCATGAACGTGTGGATCGGCAAATTCGTGGCCTGGGGCATTCTGCTGGCGGTCATCATCAGTGCCGGCAACGCCATCGTCCGCAAGACGCTGGATATGTCGTCGAACTCATGGCTCGAAGCACAATGGATCCTGTTCGGCGCGGTCTTCCTGTTGTGCGCCCCCTGGACGCTCATCCAGAACGAGCATATCCGCATCGACATCGTCTCCAGCATGTTTCCGCGCCGGGTGCGCAGCTTCATCGACTACATCGGGCACCTGCTGTTCCTGATCCCGACGGCCTTGATCATGGTCTACACCTCGTGGCCGTTCGTCATGCGTTCGTGGCTGCAGAACGAACAGTCATCGAACGCCGGCGGCCTGCCGGTCTACCCTTCCAAGTCCCTCATTCTCCTTGGGTTCGGCCTGCTCCTGCTGCAAGGTCTTTCCGAACTCATCAAGCGGACAGCCGTCATCCGGGGCCTGCGTCCCGACCCGCTGGCAGATGCGCATCACGGTGGGGCTGCCGAACAGGAGGCCGAACGCCTGAAACATGCCATCGCGGATGAAGTCCAACGCCACTAGAGACACCTCACCGCCAGCGTTCCGCAAGGCGACCGCCCTGATCCACCCAAGCAATTCCGGAGAGCTACCGTAATGGCCGCATTTATAGCGGAAAACATGGCGCCGATCATGTTCGCGTCGCTCGTGGTGTTCCTGCTGCTGGGATATCCAGTTGCATTTTCACTGGCCGCGTGCGGCCTTCTCTATTTCATCCTGGGCGTCGAGCTTGCCCCTCTCTCCAAGGGTGCGATTTCGCTGTCCTGGCCGCTCCTCCAGTCGCTTCCCGAACGAATATACGGGGTCATGAACAACGAGGTGCTGCTGGCCGTTCCATTCTTCACATTAATGGGGCTGGTGCTCGAACGCTCGGGAATGGCGGAAGATCTCCTGGACACCATCGGGCAGTTGTTCGGCACGATCCGCGGTGGCCTCGCCTATGCCGTGGTGTTTGTCGGCGCTCTTCTCGCGGCGACAACGGGTGTGGTCGCGGCCTCGGTCATCTCGATGGGTCTCATCTCGCTGCCGATCATGCTGCGGTACGGCTATGACCGCCGCCTTGCCTCCGGCATCATCGCGGCTTCCGGCACGCTCGCCCAGATCATTCCGCCATCGCTGGTGCTGATCGTCATGGCGGACCAGCTCGGCCGTTCGGTGGGCGACATGTACGAGGGCGCCTTCATCCCGGGCATGGTGCTCTCCGCTCTCTATGCCGCCTGGATCTTCATCGCCGCCACGTTCTTCCCCTCGATGGCGCCGGGGCTTCCGCCGGAGGCTGTCAACTTCCGCGAACCAAGCAGGCTGTTCTCGAGCACGCTCGCGCGCATCAGCGGACTGGGTGTGGGGCTGCTTGCAGCCTACATGTTGTGGTCCTTCAGCGGTGGCAGCCTGGCAGGGCTTGCCCCTCCCGCGAGTATTGCCAGCACCGACGGGCTCGAATGGCTTGTCCGCACGGTCATTCCCGTATTGGCGAACATTGCCCTTGCGGTGGCGGCCGTTCGCCGGATCTTCGACGGCGATGACGACCGGGGGCTCTTTTCACTCACACTGCTGCTCGTCGTGTCGGCAGTGGTGGGCTACCATCTCATGCGGCAAACGACCTACCGCGGCGCAGATTTCGTCATCCTGTGCATGGCGGTCACGATCACCCTGG
>JBKDZY010000323.1:0-3761 GCA_047971765.1 Hyphomicrobiaceae bacterium
TTGTAGACGATCTGATTGTTCATCGTCCCGCCGAACTGGGGATGGGGATGCAACATCAGAGCGACGGGGCTGTCCGGACGCCCGGCGTGATGGTAGCGGGCTTCAAGGCGTCCCGCTGGTCCATTGATGATGATTTCAGGCATTGTTTTGTTATTGTCCTGTTCTGGAAATGGATTGGCTTGGCAGGATGCCAGGGGTTTCGGCAGCCGGCGGACTATTTCCCCATCCGCTTGCGGCTTGTGTGGAGATCGAGAAGTTCTCCGTCATTTGATTGCACCCCCTGAGCCAATTTCCCGGTCCAAACCAGCCTCGGCGGCGCGTTCGGGCGGCCGGCGGGCTGACGGTCGGGACTGGCTGCCTCGGGCTTCAATTTGGCTTCTCTCAGGCTCGGCGCCGCCGCTTCTGGAAGCTTGCTGACGTCCTGTTTCTCTGGTCCCGTGATCCGCGCACGTCAAAAATACTTGACTGCATCACTCTGCTTTTCCATATATCGGGTGACATTTGGAATGTTTCCAGAGTGAACGGCGTAGCAGCGTCGTCTGCGGGGCGGATGATCCGCTGCGGTCGGTGTCATAGCACGGCACGGGCCGAGCGGGGCAAGAGAAATCCGCCTTTGAAGGACTGCTGCTCATCGGCTTCGGCTAAAGGGCCGGACAGGCGAGCGCCACCCTGTGGAGTTGCGATTGTGGAGCTGAATACACGTGGACGCTATGCGGTGATGGCCATGGCCGACATCGCGAATTGCGATAGCGAGCAGGCTATTCCGTTATCCCAGATTTCGGAGCGCCAGCGGATCACCGTGGCCTATCTCGAGCAGCTCTTCCAGCAACTCAGGCGCGCCGAACTTGTCGAAAGCGCGCGCGGGCGCGCCGGTGGATATCGTCTGGCCCGTCCATCGTCTGAAATCTCGATTGCGGAGATTTTGGTGGCGGTGGACGAAGGGACACGGATGACCCGGTGCCTGGAAGATGGCAGTGAGCCGTGTCTGGCGGGATCGCGGTGTTTGACGCACAACCTCTGGGTGGCTCTCGGGCAGGAGATTTCCACCTTTCTCGGGCGGGTGACCTTGAAGGACGTCGTCGATGGCGGACCGCATCACGCCCCGCCGCGTGACCAGGGCGGTTCGTCGGCAGAGGTTCGGGCATGAGTGTTTCCAGGACCTATCTCGACTGGAATGCCACTGCGCCGCTCAGGGCGGATGCGAAGGCCGCGATGATTGCAACCATGGATGCGGTGGGCAATCCGTCGTCGGTGCACGCGGAAGGGCGCCGGGTGCGGGCCATGATCGAAGCGGCCAGAGACGAGGTGGCAGAGCTGGTCGGTGCGGACCCGGCCAACGTGATTTTCACCAGCGGTGCGACGGAAGCCAATGCTGCCGTGCTGGCGCAGGGCTGGCAACACATCCTGCGCTCGGACGCCGAGCACGACAGCGTTCGCAACCGGGGGGAGGGGCACGAGGAGACGTGTCATCTGATCCCGGTTGGCCGAGACGGTGTGGTGATGGCGGGAGAGGTCGCGCGGCTGGTGTTGACCGGCGATGGTCTCCAGGGTTCCGCCATCGTTGCGATGCAGGGCGCCAACAACGAGACCGGCGTGGTGCAGCCGGTGGCCGATGTCAGCCGCTTCGCCCGGGATCATGGCCTTTATGTGCTGTGCGACGGGGTGCAGCTCGCGGGGCGGGTGCCGGTGGCGTTCGACGAACTGGGGGCCCACTATCTCACGCTTTCGGCGCACAAGCTCGGCGGGCCCAAAGGTATCGGCGCGTTGGTTCTTTCGGCTGATGCCCCGTTCAGGCCGTTGATCGCAGGCGGTGGGCAGGAGCGGCGCCGGCGCGGTGGAACCGAGAATGTGGTCGGGATTGCGGGATTTGGTGCGGCAGCCCGGGCGGCGCGTCTTGCCGGTGACCAGGAGGCGGCGTGGTGCCTCAAACTGCGCGAGATGCTGGAAGCCGGAATTGCACGGGCTTCGCCGGAGGCGATCGTGGTTGGCCGGGGTGCTCCGCGTCTGCCCAATACGACCTGCGTTGCGCTGCCCGGCCGGCTTGCAGACGTGATGGTGATGGCGCTCGACCTCGAGGGTGTGAGTGTCAGCGCGGGGGCGGCCTGCTCATCGGGCAAGGTGACGGCCAGCGCAACGCTTGCGGCCATGGGACTGGTCCGGGAGGTGGCGCAAGGCGCCATCCGGGTCAGTGTCGGTCCGACGACGACGGAAGATGATATCGCTGCCTTTCTGGCAGTGTGGAGAGATCTTGCCAATGCACGCCAGAAGGCGGCTTGAGCGGAACGTATCGAGAAAGAGAAGCTGAAATGGCCGCAGTCCGCGAGACAGTCGAACAAGTCCAGGCACTGGATGTCGACAAGTACAAGTATGGCTTCGAGACGGCGATCGAGAGTGTCAAGGCGCCGAAGGGGCTGAACGAGGAGATCGTCCGCTTCATCTCGGAGAAGAAGGGCGAGCCGGAGTGGATGCTGGCGTGGCGGCTGGAGGCCTTCAAGCGTTGGCAGGCCATGACCGAGCCGAACTGGGCGAAAGTCTCGTACCCGAAAATCGACTTCCAGGATCTCTATTATTACGCGGCGCCGAAATCGACGGAGGGTCCGAAGTCCTTGGACGAGGTCGATCCGGAGCTTCTTGAGACCTATGCCAAGCTTGGTATTCCGCTGAAGGAGCAGGAGATTCTTGCCGGTGTGCGGCGCCAGGGCGACCCATCCGAACTCGACCAGGCGGACGGCTATCAAAGCATGGCGGGGCGGGTTGCGGTCGATGCGGTGTTCGATTCCGTGTCCGTGGTGACGACGTTCCGCAAGGAACTCGCCAAGGCCGGGGTGATCTTCTGTTCCATTTCGGAAGCCCTGAAAGAGCATTCGGAGCTTGTCAGGAAGTATCTCGGCTCGGTCGTTCCGCAATCCGACAACTACTATGCCGCGCTCAATTCAGCGGTGTTCTCCGACGGGTCGTTCGTCTACATCCCGGAGGGCGTGCGCTGCCCGATGGAGCTTTCCACCTATTTCCGGATCAACGAGCGCAATACCGGACAGTTCGAGCGGACGCTGATCATTGCCGACAAGGGGGCCTATGTCTCCTATCTCGAAGGCTGCACCGCGCCGACGCGGGACGAAAACCAGCTTCACGCAGCAGTGGTGGAGCTGGTCGCCCTGGATGATGCGGAGATCAAGTATTCGACCGTTCAGAATTGGTATCCCGGTGACAAGGACGGCAAGGGAGGCATCTATAATTTTGTCACCAAGCGTGGTGATTGCCGCGGACGAAATGCAAAGATTTCCTGGACCCAGGTGGAAACCGGTTCGGCGATAACGTGGAAATATCCCAGTTGTATCCTGCGCGGTGACAATTCGCGTGGCGAATTCTATTCGATTGCCATTTCCAACGGCTATCAGCAGGTCGACAGTGGCACCAAGATGATCCATCTCGGCAGGAACACGTCGAGCAGGATCATATCAAAAGGTATTGCGGCGGGGCACTCGCAAAATACCTATCGCGGGTTGGTTTCGGCGCATCGCAAAGCGGCAAGTGCACGCAACTTCACCCAGTGCGACTCGTTGTTGATCGGTGGCGACTGCGGTGCTCACACCGTACCCTATATCGAAGCCAAGAATGCGACCGCGCAATTCGAGCACGAAGCAACCACGTCCAAGATATCCGAGGATCAGATGTTCTACGTCATGAGTCGGGGGCTCAGCCAGGAAGAAGCCGTGGCTCTGATTGTCAACGGTTTCGTGCGCGATGTCATCCAACAGCTT
>JBKDZY010000324.1:0-3593 GCA_047971765.1 Hyphomicrobiaceae bacterium
ATTGCTGGCGCTGGCGGATTCCGAAGGGCAGCTGACGGCAGAGGCCGCTTGGGAGGATGCCCACGTCGACGAGGACTGGCTTATCTCGGAATGGGGCGAGGATGAGTAAGCCTCGGCACGACGGGCCCAGCGCTGGCAGGAGATGCGGGCGTAAGCAACGCTGTTGAAACTGCTGGCGTAGGTGGTGGCTTGTTTCCGCTCACGCGCCGTATCAGCCGTAGGTTGGGCGATCCGCGAGGGCGGCGCACACTGCCGGAGCCGCGGTCGCGGCCTGAGCGTCTCGTCCTGAACCGGAAACCCCATAAGATCGCTGACGGAGATTGCACTTTCGGGGGTGACGTCGAACGGCGTTATTTCTTGCTGCGAAACTTAGCCAGATCGAAAATCTTGGCGCCGCCGGAATTGGGTGAATCGCCTTCAGATCCGTTGCCGCCTTCCGTGGCCTGAGCCTCTTCCCCCTCCTCGACAACGGCGACCACCGCAGCCGGTTTGGGAGACGCCGGCTTCGGCGCGGCCGGCGCCTCTGCCTCGCGGCCCGGCTTCGCCTCATCGGCTGCCTTGTCTCCGCTCTCCGTCCGCTCTTCGACGGGGGCGCGGCGGCTGGCCGCGCCGCTGCGTGGGCGACGAGATGCGCGATGGCCTCCGGATGCCTGACTATCGTCAGTTTCCTCGCCAACCATGCCGTTTCCGAACGGGCTCATCGGTCTCATCAGCCCAGCCTTGCCAACGCCGGCCGGACCTGGATGCGCGCCACCTTCAGCGCCCTTGCGCTGTGTCGATGCCTCTCCGAACTGCAGTCCGTATGGCACACTCGGATCGTAGAAGACCGTGATGGCCTTGAAGGGAATGACCAGTCGCTCATGGATGCCATCGAAGGTCAATTCGACCTCGAAACGCTCATCCGTCACGGTCAAGCCCCAGAACCGGTGTTGCAGGACAATGGTCATTTCCTGCGGGTATTTTTCCTTGAGGCGTTTCGAAAGGCCAACGCCGGGAGCCTGGGTGTCGAAGGCGATGTAGAAATGATGTTCGCCCACGAGCCCGGTGCGCGCCACCTGCGTGAGGCACGCCTTGACGACGCCGCGGAGCGCTTCCAGCGCCAGCGCATCGTAGTCTATGTACTGACCTGCCGTCGTCATGAGCAAGCTTGTCTCGTGATCCAATCCCTCGAACCCACACCCCATCCAGGGACGGATGGCGAGTGGAGGGCTTCTGTTGCCCGGTGCCCTCCCGACCGCGCTTGCCGTTGCTAGACGACAAGACTCAAGTTCAGGTTTTGGGAACTGCGTTACGCAGCGACCGCAACCTCAGCATAGTTGTCATTGGCAACTATTCTGAATGACCCGATAACGGTGGTATCATGCCGAGCAAAAGAGCGCCCTTTACACCCTCGTCGATCCTATTTCGCCCCCATCAGCAACCGACCGCGAACCTTCTTCAAGGTCATGCGCACTTGCGCCCGCTGTCGGCTCCTGGTGGAGGCGCCGGGTACCGCCCCCGGGTCCGATAGGCTTATTCCGACGTCCATTTATCGCCATAGCCGGACGAATCCGGCATCACTACTATAAGCACTCGCAGGCACGATTGAAAGATGACTGTTGATACAGGGCTGCAAATACATGGCACATATGGGTTTCCGCGCATTTCTCAGTGGCCCTCAAGCTCCCCTGCCACCCGGGCCCTGGTCCGCGTTGCTCGCCGTTCTGATGGCGCTGGTGGTGGTTGCGGTTGGCCAGATCATCCCGGTCACCCTGGTCTATTTCTATTTTGTCGCAATCTCGAGCGGCTCGGAAACAGTAACGCAAGCCGATGTGCAGATGGTACTGTCCGGCGGCGGCTCGGGACTACTGCTTGCCTCCCAGATCGCAATGGCCTTGCTGACCGTGTTTCTGGCCGGACGCTTCAAGGCCAACAGCGCCGAAACGCTCCTTTTGACACCGCCCCCTGACGGGCTGCGGGCATTTGCGCACGCGGCCCTGGTCATGGTGGTTGCGCTCGCATGCATCAACGCCATTGTCTTTTTCCTCAATCCCGCTGCGTTCCTGCTGGATTTCGAGGCATTCCGGGAACTGGTGCGGGCGCCGTCGCCCTATCTCATCTTCATGGCCATCTGCGTCGGAGCGCCGCTGTGGGAAGAACTGCTGTTCCGGGGCTTCCTGCTGCCGCCGCTGGCCAACAAGCTGGGTTTCTGGCCTGCGGCCATTCTGGTTTCCATCGCGTGGTCGTCGCTGCATGTCAGCTATTCGCTCTACGGCCTGGTCGAAGTGTTCACGATCGGCCTCGTGTTTGCGTTCCTGCTGCGACAAACGCGAAGCGTGTGGGTTCCGATGGCCTGCCACGCTGGCTATAATTCGTTTCTGTTCCTGCTCCTGCGGTTCTATCCATAGGCTCCCAGCCGAGGGATTGACGCCGCCGCAAAGCTCGCGATGCTGCGGCCAACGGTTGCAAATGCGCAATCCGAGGCGACATTGCGCGGCGTGCCGTGCTGGCGGATGACATATCCACATCGAATCGGCCTAAAGGCTCAGGGCATGGAAGCTTATCTTGATCTCATGCGCCTCGTGCGCGACACCGGTGCGCGGAAATCGGACCGCACGGGTACAGGCACGTTGAGTGTCTTCGGGCATCAGATGCGCTTCGACCTGGCGGATGGCTTCCCGCTGGTGACCACCAAGCGGTTGCATCTGAAGTCGATCTTCCACGAGCTGATCTGGTTCCTCGCAGGCGACACCAACGTCGCCTACCTGAAGGACAACGGCGTTTCCATCTGGGACGAGTGGGCGGACGAGCGCGGCGACCTGGGACCTGTCTACGGGCGGCAATGGCGCTCCTGGCCGACGGCCTCAGGCACAACGATCGACCAGATCGCCGAGGTCCAGGAGACCCTGAGGACCGCGCCTGACAGCCGGCGCATCATCGTATCGGCCTGGAACCCGGCAGACCTGCCGGACATGGCCCTGGCGCCATGTCATTGCCTGTTCCAGTTCTACGTGGCTGACGGACGGCTTTCCTGCCAGCTCTACCAGCGGTCTGCCGATATTTTTCTCGGCGTGCCCTTCAACATCGCCAGTTATGCTGCGCTGACCATGATGATGGCCCAGGTGACCGGCCTCAAACCCGGCGACTTCGTGCATACGTTCGGCGATGCGCATCTCTATCTCAATCATCTGGAGCAGGCTGAGTTGCAGCTCGCACGCTCGCCGCGGCCGTTGCCCCGCCTGACCCTCAACCCGGCGGTCACCTCGATCTTCGACTTCCGGTTCGAGGATTTCCATGTGGACGGGTATGATCCCTATCCGCTCATCAAGGCACCGGTGGCCGTGTGACGACCTGGCGCCATCCACACCGATGGCCTGGCGAAAGCCGGTTTCCAAGACCAATCCGTGGACCATGGGGACCCATGCCCTACCCGCCTTGCTCCTGCACCGTAACAATCGTGGTCGCGGTGGCCCGCAATGGGGTCATTGGCCGGCAGGGTGACATGCCCTGGCAGATGCGATCCTCCCTGCGTCGCTTCCGTTCGCTCCCCCTGAACCGGCCCATGATCATGGGGAGACAGACGTTCGAGGCGATCGGGAAGGCGCTCGATGGGC
>JBKDZY010000325.1:0-6672 GCA_047971765.1 Hyphomicrobiaceae bacterium
CCAGTGGTGACCTGGTGGTGCCGATCCCGCCGGAGCATCCGAAGGATTTGAGCTGTATCGTCGGATGCGCTGTGCTGACGGGCGCCGGTGCGGTTCTGCACACGGCCAAGGTGCGGCCAGGAGAGTCGGTTGCCGTGTTCGGTGTCGGCGGCGTCGGATTGTCGGCTATTCGAGCCGCGTCCATCCTCGAAGCGTATCCGATCATCGCGGTCGATCTCGATGACGAGAAGCTTGCCTTTGCGCGTTCGTTCGGCGCCACGCATACGGTCAACGCCTCGGGCAACACGGATCCGGTCGAGGCGATCCGGGACCTGACCGGCGGCGGTGTCGATTATGCGTTCGATGCGATCGGCAGGCAGCGGACCTGCGAGCAGATCCTGCAGGCAACGCGGCCGGGTGGCGTGGGAGCCGAGAATTTTGGTGGCACGGCGGTGCTGGTCGGCATTCCGCAGGAGAAGATCACCATTGATCCGGCGCTGTTCACGACGGGCCAGCGGATCTATCGCGGCAGCCTTGGGGCGAGCCTGCCAGACCAGGATTTTCCGATGTATCTGCGCTGGCACAAGGAGGGCAAGTTCCCCTTGGACAAGCTGATCACGCGCCGCTACGGCCTCGATCAGATCAACGAGGCGTGCGATCACCTGCATTCTGGTGAGATCCTGGGGCGGGCCATTCTGGAATACTGAGGGTTTCCGGCTCTTGTGGAGACAAGTGAAAGCCGTGTTGCGGGAACGCAGCGCGGCTTTCCGATTCCAGGACGTGTGTTGGCGTCGTGTCAGCCGATCTGGCGGCAACGGGTCTCGCGCATGACGGCGGTGCAGAGCAGGCCGATGATCATGCCGATCATCAGGGGCAGGAAGCCTGTTCGGAAGTCGCCGATGGCGTACACGCGCGCGCCTTGATGAAGGCCGCCCGACCAGACGAGATCGAGGATGTAGCCGATCAGGGGCTGGTAGAGTGCGCCGGTTGCCGTGATCACGGCGTTGACGAAACCAAGGGCGGTGGCGCTGAATTCCGGCGGGTTGAGTTCGCGGATCGACGCGAAGCAGACGATCTGGGCCGCGCCGCCGAAGCCTGCCAGGAATGTCAGCGAGGTGACGGCCAACAACGGAAGTTGGGTCGCGAACACAAGCGTGAACATGCAGGGCAGGCTGATCGCGTAGCCGATGAGGAAAGGAATGCGCCGGTATCCGATGCGATCGGAGAGCCAGCCGAATGCGGGTGCTCCGGCGCCCCAGCCAGCAATCATGAGCGACGTGATGAAGGCGGCCTGGGTGGGCTCCAGGCCATGGGCCACGCGCATGAATGGCACGCCCCACAGGCCCGCGAACCCGAGCAACGTTCCATTGGCGCCAAGTCCCGCCAACGCGACGATCCAGGATTGCGGGTTCCTGACGACAAGCGCGAGACCGCGGAATACGGTTGCGAGGCCGCCCTGGCCGCGCCGCCTGTCGCGGACGAACAGCACTGCCATGAGGGCAATGAGCAGTCCGCCCGATGCCATGTAGGCGAGCGTCGGACGCCAGCCGTTGTGTTCGATCAACAGGCGCACGGGGGCCTGCCCGAGGACGCCGCCGCTCATGCCGGCCCTCATGGCGAGCCCGCTGAGACGCGCGAAGCGGGTGGGCTGGAACCATTGGGCGGCAACGCTCATGGCGCCCACGAGACTGAAGGCGGCGGATGCGCCGATCATGAAGCGGCCAAGGTACATGCCCTCTATGGTCGGGCTCCAGGCGGCCAACACACATGCGCCGCTGCAGACGAGGGCCGCAAGGGCAAGCAGGCGGCGGGGCCCGAAGCGGTCAATCAGGATGCCGACCGGAATCTGCATGCCTGCGTAGCCGTAGAAATAGAAGGCGGAGAGGCTGCCGACGGCCGTGGCGCCGACGGAAAACTCGCGCATCAATTCCTCGACCATGACGCTTGGCGCCACACGCAAGACCCAGGCATAGAAAAAGAACACCGCACCAGTGAGCCAGCCGAGCAGGGGGAGCGACATGAGAATGGAATTTCCGGGAAGGGGCTGGAGGTGAAGGGCGGGAGAGGAAGTTCAGGGTCTGGGACGTGAAGCTGGAGCCTGGACGCGGAGCCAATCTCGTGCTGGCCGGGGGAGCGCCACGCTGGATTGTTTTTCATTGTGCCGGGTTCCGTCAATGGCCCATTATTGCCGGGTGGGCGCAGGCGGAGGAGTTCGTGCTGCTGCCCCGGAGCCCGGGACATTCGTTGCAGCGCAGGAAACGGCTCGCGCAGGCGTTGCCAGTTGCGCGCGGATGACATGATCCTGGCAGGACGCACAAACCCCGAGGAACGACCCATGATCACACTCTACTTCTCGCCCGGCACCAGTTCATTCGCGACCCACATCGCGCTGAACGAAGCTGGTGCGAAGTTTGAAGCGAAGCCGGTCCTGCTTTCAAAGAAGGAGCAGCAGCAGCCTGCCTACCTGGCCATCAATCCGGAAGGCAAGGTGCCGGCACTTGGCATCGATGGGCGGGTTCTGACAGAGGTGGCGGGGACGCTCTACTACATCGCGCGGAAGTATCCGGAAGCGGGGCTCTTTCCGGCAGGCGACATCGAGGCGGAAGCGCACGTGATCGCGTGGATGTCGTTCGCGGCTGCAGCATTGCATCCGACACGCAACCTCGAGCCCGCGGCGGCCCAGGCGGTGTGGGCGAACGCCGAGCTGCGGCTTGGCGACAAGGAGTGGTGCATCGGAAAATACTCGATTGCCGACATCCATGTGTTCCGGCTGTTCTGGCGCTTCAACGAGCAGCTCGGGCTCGACAAGGCGAAGTTTCCGAAGCTCCACGCCCATTGCGAACGCATGATGGCACGTCCGGCCGTGATCATGACGTTGGCGGCCGAGAAGGCTATCGCCTAGCGTTTCAAGTCACTTCGGAAATGCAGATGCGGGCGGTTGCCACCGGGCAGCCGCCCGTTCTGTTTGCCCAGTGGAGGCCGGGGGAAAGGCGGCTTTGGTGGGGGAGCCCGCTCTTCAAGGTTAATGACACAGGATTTTTTCTGGCGTCATCAAACGCCGCTATCCGGCGTCAATATTCCGCACTAGGATCGCCGCGCTTCAGCGCCCGCACCTTGCCCGACATTCCAGAAAAGGGCTGGAGGAGCATCAAAGGAGGAAGTATGACGAAAACCGTTACCCTTGCGATGGCCGCCGTTTTGAGCTTCGGCGTCGCGACCCCGACGTTTGCCCAAAAGCACGGCGGTATACTGCGTATGCAGCACCGGGACAACGCCCCGTCCGGCTCGATCCATGAGGAAGCAACGAACTCGGTGATCGAACCGTTCATGGGTGTTTTCAACAATCTGGTCATGTACGACCAGCAGAAACCCGTGAACAGCACGGAGACGATTGTTCCCGATCTGGCGACGAGCTGGTCGTGGGACGGCAGCAAGACAAAACTGACGTTCAAGCTGCACAAGGGTGTCACCTGGCATGACGGCAAGCCGTTCTCGTCCAAGGACGTCAAGTGCACCTTCGATATGCTGACCGGAAAGACGACAGGTGTGCTGCGGAAGAACCCGCGCAAGATCTGGTATTTCAACCTGAAGGATGTCACGGTCAACGGCCCGGACGAGGTGACATTCCAGCTCGACAAACCGCAGCCGAGCTTCATCAACCTGTTGGCCTCGGGCTATACGCCCATCTATCCCTGTCACGTCAATGGCCACACGATGCGGACCGCACCGATCGGCACCGGCCCATTCAAGTTCGTGTCGTGGAAGCGGAACGAATTGATCAAGCTGGCGCGTAACGCCAACTATTTCAAGAAGGGCAAGCCCTACCTCGACGGAATCGAATGGCAGATCATCACAAGCGTTGCGACGCGTTCGCTTGCGTTCATCGCGGGTCAGCAGGACATGACCTTTCCGAACGATACGACATACCAGATCATGAAGGACATCAAGGCTAAGCGCCCCGATGCCATCTGCGATTTTCATCCGTCCGGTGTGTCGACCAATCTGATCGTCAACAGCGCGAAGCCGCCCTTCAATGATCCCAAAGTCCGCCGTGCCATGGACATGGCGCTGGATCGCGACGCCTTCATCACAATCCTGAGCGAAGGGCAATACATCAAGACGGCTGCGATGCTGCCGCCGCCCGCGGGGCAGTGGGGTTTTACGAAGGAGCAGCTCCAGAAGATCCCGGGCTACGGCTCGAGTGTCGAAGTCGAGAAGTCTCGGGCAGAGGCCCGCAAGATCATGGAGGGGCTCGGGTATTCGGCGAGCAATCCTCTCAAGATCAAGGTCTCGACCCGCAACATTGCCGTCTACCGCGATCCCGCCGTCATCCTGATTGACCAGCTCAAGGCGATCCACATCGCAGGCGAACTGGAAGTGGTGGACACGTCCATATGGCACGCCAAGGCGACGCGCGGCGACTATGTGGTGGGCTTGAATCTCACCGGCGTCGGTGTCGACGATCCGGACAGCAACCTGGTCGAGAACTACACCTGCAAGTCGGAGCGCAACTATACCAAGTACTGCAATCCGGCCGTGGACAGCCTGATCTTCACCCAGTCACATGAAACGGATCTGGCGAAGCGCAAGGCGATGGTCAACGACATCCAGATGAAGCTGATCGAGGATGTGGCGCGGCCAATGATCTACTACGGACGTATCGCAACCTGCTGGCAGCCTTATGTGAAAGGCTACGTTGCGCAGGTCAATTCCATCTACAATGGCTCGCGCTACGAGGATGTGTGGCTGGACAAATGATCGACAGGGCGGCGGCGGGCGTGACCGGCAGTCTGGATGCCTGATGGCGTAAAGGTGTTGATCGGTTCACCGCCGAGACCCAAGGAAGAGCCCTGCCGGTGGCGGCAGGGTTTTTTTGTTGTCTTGCGGGGCCGAGGGGGGCGGTTAGTCGCAATGCCGCTCAAGCCCAATCGGAGTTGCGAACCGAAAAGGAAAAGGGCGCCTCGCAAGGCGCCCTTTTCAAATTCAGCCATACAACGGCTTGCTGTCCTGCAGACCGATCAGTGGAACCGGGCCCACAGCTTGCGCTTGGCGAGATACAGCAGGATTGCCGTAACGAGGAGGTACAACATGACCACCCAGCCCATGTTCTTGCGCTGCTCGAGGCGGGGGTCGCCAGCCCAGGCCAGGAACGCCGTCACATCGCGCGAGTACTGATCGACGGTCCGGGGAATGTCCTTATCCTGGTAGGAGACCCGACCATCGGAGAGCGGCGGCGCCATGGCGATCTGATGGCCAGGGAATGCGGTGTTGTAGTGCATTCCCGGCGCAATCTTCATGCCGGCCGGTGCCTCCTTGAAGCCGACCAGGAGGCCATGCACATAGTCCGCACCGCCTTCCTGGTAGCCATTGATCACGTCCACCAGCATCCGGAACACATGGCCGAAGACCGAACCGTGGTATTCGACGCCGCGCGCCTTGGTGATGAGGGACAGGTCGGGAGGCAGCGCGCCACCCTGTGAGGCCCGTGCCTGCTTGTCGTTGTCGTAGGGGCCAAGGATCGGATCGGACAGCCGGGCCGGACGCTTGATAAGCTGGCCGCGGCGGGTCGCGATATCACCCTCGTCGTTGGGGCCGTCGAAGATCTGGTTGGGCCAGTCATGGGCCAACAGCTTGACGGCGGCCTCGTTGAACTGCGGTCCACCGGGTTCGACGAGGTTGCGGAAGTAGACGCGGCTCAAACCGTGGCAGGCCGAGCAGACTTCCTGGTAGACCTGGAAGCCGCGCTGCAACTGGTCCTTGTCGAACTTGCCTTTGACACCGGCAAAGCTCCAGTTCTCGCGCTCGATGTGGGTTTCCGCCCCTTCCGTTGCGGCTGATGCCTGTCCCACGCTTGCAGCGAATACCAGTCCGGCTGTGGCTGCGGCGGCAAGAGCCGTCCGCGCCAGACCGGTGATCCCGAAGGTTGTCTTCATGGTCATGTCTCCGGTCCTGATATTCACTCTGCAGCCACAGGCTTGCCCGCATCCTTGCCGAGGACATCCTCGGTTATGGATCTGGGCATTTGCGACGGGGTCTCGAGCACGCCGACGATGGGCATGATGAGGAAGAAGAAGGCGAAGTAGTAAACGGTAAAGATCCGTGCCCAGAACACGTACACGCCTTCAGGTGGCTGCGAGCCGAGATACCCGAGGCAGACGAACGAGATAAAGAACAGGACCAAGAACCATTTGTAGATCGGCCGGTAGCGTGAGGAACGTACACGGCTGGTGTCGAGCCAGGGCACGAACAGCCAGACCAGGATAGAGCCGAACATCAGAACGACACCACCAAGCTTGGAAGGCACCGCGCGCAGGATCGCGTAGAACTGCAGGTAATACCATTCCGGGACGATGTGCGGGGGCGTCACCAGCGGGTTGGCCTCGATGTAGTTGTCTGCATGGCCGAGGAAGTCTGGCGCATAGAAGACGAACCATGCGAACAGCATAAGGAACACGAAGACCGCGAACAGGTCCTTCATCACCGCATAGGGCGACATGGGAACTGCGTCCGATTTCGTCTTGATATCGCTGCCGGTCGGGTTGTTCTGGCCGACGACGTGCAAGGCCCAGATCCATACCCGAGGATGTTCTCGGCAAGGACGCAGGCAAGCCTGTGGCTGCAGAGTGAATATCAGGACCGGAGACATGACCATGAAGACAACCTTCGGGATCACCGGTCTGGCGCGGACGGCTC
>JBKDZY010000326.1:0-10123 GCA_047971765.1 Hyphomicrobiaceae bacterium
CGAGGCCATGCTCGCCATCGAGAAGGCAACTGTCGAGAAATAGCGCAGAAACAGCCTTGCCAAGGCGTCAACCGCGCTCTTCACCATCTTGCGCCAACGGTTGCTGGCCATAGGCGCTGCAGCCTGCCACAGTGCGCGGCGAATTCGACCACGAGAATGTCCGAGATCCCACATGACTGATAATCTTGAAGATCCCGTCCGACTGGCCCAGGCGCTGATCCGCTGTCCGTCGGTGACGCCCGAAGAGGGCGGCGCGCTGACCCTGCTGCAGAACCTGCTCGAACCGGCAGGCTTCACATGCCACCGCCTGATGATGACCGAGCCGGGCACCCCAGATGTCGACAACCTCTATGCCCGGTTCGGGCGCGGCCAGCCGAACCTCTGTTTCGCCGGCCACACCGACGTGGTTCCCGTGGGAAACGAAACGGCGTGGTCGAAGCCGCCATTCGGCGCGGAAATCCACGATGGCGTGCTCTATGGCCGCGGGGCCGTGGACATGAAGGGCGCCATCGCGTGCTTTGCGGTCGCGGCCCTGCGCCATGTGGCGCGCAACCGCGAGAAGCCTGACTTCTCCATCTCGTTCCTGATCACGGGCGACGAGGAAGGCCCATCGATCAACGGCACCATGAAGGTCCTGGACTGGATGCGCGACAACGGCGAGCGCATCGATGCCTGCGTCGTCGGCGAACCGTCGAACCCCAATGCGCTCGGCGACGAGGTCAAGATCGGGCGGCGCGGCTCGCTCAACGGCGAACTGGTGGTGCACGGCAAGCAGGGACATGCCGCCTATCCTCGCAAGGCCGAGAACCCGGTACCGAAGCTTGCGCGCATCATCGACCGGCTGTCGTCGACGCGGCTTGACGAGGGCACGCCGGACTTCGAACCCTCCAGCCTGCAGGTGACCGTGATCAGCGCGCCCAATACGGCCACCAATGTCATTCCGGCAGAGACGCGGGCGAAGTTCAACATCCGCTACAACGATCTTTGGCGGCGGCCCAAAATCGAGGCCTGGGTGCGCGAGCAATGCGCGGCGGCGGCAGCCGAGGTGGAGGCGCGCTTCGATGTGTCGTTTTCCGGGACCGGCGACGTGTTCCTGACCAGGCCCGGCCCGCTGGTCGACACCATGCGGACGGCGATCAAGACCGCCACGGGCCGCGAGCCGGCGCTGACCACCAGTGGCGGCACGTCCGATGCGCGCTTCATCCAGGCCTATTGCCCGGTGATCGAATTCGGCCTCGTCAACGAGACCATTCACGCCATCGACGAGCGATGCCCGGAAGCAGACCTCATCAAGCTGACGGACATCTACGAGCAGTTCATCGAAAGCTATTTCCGCAGTGCGACCTGAGGGGCGGCCCACCGCCGGCACCTCATCCCCAGCACCAATACAAGGTCACATCCCCCATCATGATCACGGGCAAGCTGCTTGTCGCCAACAGAGGCGAAATCGCCATCCGCATCTTCCGGGCCGCCGCTGAACTCGGCATCAGCACCGTAGCCGTCCATCCGGCCGACGATGCCGCCTCGCTGCACACCCGCAAGGCCGACGAAGTGCGCGAGCTGCCAGGACGGGGCGTCGCCGCCTATCTCGACCAGGAGCAGATCATCGCTGCAGCGCGCGAGACCGGCGCCACGGCCATCCATCCCGGCTACGGTTTCCTGTCGGAGAAAGCCGCCTTCGCGCGCCGCTGCGCGGAAGCCGGGCTGGTCTTCGTCGGTCCCAGCCCGGAGACGCTCGAACGCTTCGGCGATAAACATGCCGCGCGCTCGCTTGCCGAAGCGATCGGCGTGCCGACACTGAAGGGCACGGCTGCACCCACATCGCTGGACGAGGCACGGGCGTTCATGGCGGCGCTTGGCCCGGGCGGTGCGGTGATGGTGAAGGCGGTGGCGGGCGGCGGCGGACGCGGGATGCGCCCGGTGTTCGCGCCGGACGATCTGGCGGAGGCCTTCGCGCGCTGCCAGTCGGAAGCACAATCCGGCTTCGGCAATGGTGATCTCTATGTCGAGCGACTGGTAAAGCGCGCCCGGCACATCGAGGTCCAGGTGATCGGCGATGGCAATGCGGTTTCGCATTTGTGGGAGCGGGATTGCACGCTGCAGCGGCGGCGCCAGAAAGTGGTGGAGATCGCGCCGGCTCCGGGCCTCGATGCGGGCCTGCGGGCAAAGCTGATCGACGCGGCGCTTAGGCTTGCAGCAGCGGCGGCCTATCGCAATCTCGGCACGGTCGAGTTCCTGGTCGATGCGGACAGCCACGACTACTTCTTCATCGAGGCCAACCCGCGCCTGCAGGTGGAGCACACGGTCACCGAGGAAGTCACCGGCCTCAACCTGGTCGAGTTGCAGCTCCAGATTGCGGGCGGCGCGACGCTGGCGGACCTTGGCCTCCTGCCGGACGATGTGCCGACGCCGCGCGGCATGGCCCTGCAGGCACGCATCAATCTGGAAAGCGTGGCGGCGGACGGCACGGTGAAGCCCGGTGGCGGTGTGCTGACGGCCTTCGATGCTCCCTCGGGACAGGGCATCCGCGTCGATGGCAGCGGCTATGTGGGCTATCGCACCAGCCCCTCCTACGATCCCCTGCTCGCCAAGCTGATCGTGCATACCGGCTCGGGACAACTGGGCGACGCCCTCACCAAATCCTATCGCGCGCTGTGCGAACTACATGTGACCGGCGCACCGACCAATATCGCCTTCCTGCAGGCGCTGGTCACGGACGAGCGGGTGCGGCGCTACGATATCGACACCGCCTTTGTGGAAGAGCACGCGGCGGAGATTGCCGCAAAGGCCGTCAACGACCCCCATCCCAGTCTCTATTTCCAGGCTGCAGCTTCGGGCGGCAGCACCGCCGGGGTGCAACGCGCCGGAGCCAAGATCGACGCCGTGGACCCGCTTGCGGTGCTCGCCTACGGGCAGGCCGAGACTGCGGCTTCGGGCGGGCCACCGGGCGATGAGGCTGCCCTTGCCGACGGCATGCTGGCCGTGCGCGCGCCATTGCAGGGCACGATCGTTTCGCTTGCCGTCGAAGACGGAGCAACCGTTCCGCGCGGCGCGCAGATCGCGGTGATGGAAGCCATGAAGATGGAGCACGTCGTCTCGGCGGAAACGGCGGGCATCGTGCGCGCGCTGCATGTGGCGCCGGGCGATACCATCTGGGAAGGCCAGCTTCTGGCGACACTCGAACCGGCGGAAAGCGACAACGCTGCCGATGAAGTGCAGGAGACCGTGGACCTCGACCACATTCGTCCCGATCTCGCCGAGCTGCTGGAGCGTCGCAGCCTGACGCGCGACGAGAAGCGGCCTGCGGCGACGGCAAAGCGGCGCAAGACGGGCCAGCGGACGGTGCGCGAGAATGTCGACGATCTGGTCGATCCAGGCACGTTCATCGAGTACGGACCGTTGACGGTCGCCGCCCAGCGCCGCCGCCGCGGGCTCGACGATCTGCTGGTGCGCAGCCCGGCCGATGGCCTGGTGACCGGTATCGGGCAGATCAACGGCAGCCTGTTCGGCGACCCCGCCTCGCGGTGCGCAGTCATGGCCTACGACTACACGGTGTTTGCGGGCACGCAGGGTGTCCACAACCACTGGAAGACGGATCGCATGATCGACGTTGCGGAACAGGGTCGGATGCCGCTGGTGCTGTTCGCGGAAGGTGGCGGTGGCCGGCCCGGCGACGACGACTACGGTGGCTTCATCGGCTTCAACACGTTCCATCACTTCAGCCAGCTTTCCGGCCTCGTGCCGATGGTTGGCATCGTGTCGGGGCGCTGTTTTGCAGGCAACGCCTCGCTGCTCGGCTGCTGCGACGCGATCATCGGGACGGCTGGCACCAATATCGGCATGGGCGGTCCGGCGATGATCGAGGGTGGCGGACTTGGCGTGTTCCGGCCCGAGGACGTCGGCCCCGTGCCGGTGCAGACTGCCAATGGCGTCATCGACATCGCGGTTGACGACGAAGCGGACGCGGTTGCCACGGCCAAGCGCTACCTGGCCTATTTCCAGGGGCCGGCAACGACATGGAGCGCACCTGACCAGCGAACCATGCGGACGCTGGTGCCGGAGAACCGCGTGCGGGTCTATGACATCCGCAAGGTCATCGAGACGCTTGCCGACGAGGGTTCGGTACTGGAGCTGCGGCGCGATTTCGGTCGCACCATGGTGACCGTTCTGGCGCGCCTCGAAGGTCGCGCGGTCGGGATCGTCGCCAACAACCCGGTGCATCTCGGCGGTGCCATCGACAGCGACGGGGCCGACAAGGCGGCGCGCTTCATGCAGCTTTGTGATGCGTTCGACATCCCCATCGTGCATCTATGCGACACCCCAGGCATCATGGTGGGGCCGGAGATCGAGAAGACGGCACTTGTCCGCCATGCGGCGCGTGTGTTCCTGACGGCGGCCAACGCGACGGTGCCCTATTTCACGGTCATCCTGCGCAAGGCGTATGGGCTCGGCGCCATCGCCATGGCGGGCGGCAACTTCCGCGCGCCCTACTTCACGGTTGCCTGGCCGACCGGCGAGTTCGCGCCCATGGGCATCGAGGGGCAGGTGAAGCTCGGCTACCGCGGCGAGCTGGCCGCGATCGCCGATCCGCAGGAGCGCCGCGCCTACTACGAGAAGATGGTGGCCCAGCACTATGCGGCAGGCACCGCCATCGAGCGCTCATCGACGTTCGCCATCGACGATACCATCGATCCCGCCGAAACCCGTCACTGGGTGACGAGCCTGCTGGCCTCGATCCGGCCGCCAGCGCCGCGCGACGGCAAGAAGCGACCCATGGTCGATGCCTGGTGAAACCGGGCAAGGGCCTGCCGCACGCGGGCCCGCCCCTGCTTTGGAGTGCCCTGCCATGTCTCTCGAACTCGGCTACCTGCTGCCCACCCGCGAACGCATCATGTCCGGCGACAACGACACCACAAGCCTGTTGTCGCTCTCCGAACGTGCCGGGCAGCATGGCTTCGACGGCATCTGGATCGGCGACAGCCTGACGGCCCGTCCCCGGCACGAACCGCTCACCATGCTGGCGGCGGTGGCGGCGCGGGTGCCGCGCGTGCGGGTTGGCACGGCGGTACTGCTGCCGGCGCTGCGCAATCCCGTTCTGCTCGCCCATCAGGCCGCCACGGTGGACCGCATCTCGGAGGGCCGGCTGGTGCTCGGATGCGGCATTGCCCGTGACGTCCCCTCGATCCGCGCCGAGTTCGAGGCGGCGGGCGTGCCCTTCGAAAAGCGCGTCGGGCGGATGCTGGAAGGATTACGGCTGGCGCGGGCGTTGTGGTCGGGCAAGCCGGTGGACTGGGATGGCCGCTGGCACCTGGAGAAGGCGACCATAGGTCCGACACCCCACCGGCCGGGCGGGCCGCTGTTATGGGCTGCTGGCGCGCTTCCGGCGAGCCTGGAACGGACCGGACGGCACTTCGATGGCTGGATGCCCAACGAGGGCGATCCCGCAGCGTGGGAAAAGGGATGGCGGGAGGTCAAGCGCCATGCAGCGGAAGCCGGCCGTGATCCGGCGGCCTTGATGGGGTCGATATATCTGACGTTGTCGCTGGACGACAACGTCGATGCCGCCAACGCCCGGCTCGACCAGTACATGGAGACCTACTACAATGCGCCTGCAAAGGCCCTGCGCAAGCGACAGGAGTGCTTTGCGGGACCGGCGGCTGAGGTTGCCGCGTATCTTGCGGGCTATGCCCGGGCCGGGGCGCACCATCTGATCCTGAGGTTTGCGGGCGACCACGAGCGGCATCTGGAGGCGATTGCCCGGGTCCGGGACGAGATCAACGCCGCAGCACGCGCCAGTTGACTTTGACCGGACAAATGTGTCGCAATGCGCTGGATATTGTTTTCTCGCAGGCCGGAACAGCGTAAAAAACTATTCCGGCCCAGCAATGCAATGGAGCAAATCAATGGCTTACACACTTGAGCAGCTTGCCAAGGACATCCACGACACCCTCAAGGCCACTCCCGGCGCCGCGGGGCTGGAGAAGGTGTGCCCGCTGGTCTCCAAGGCCTGCAAGGACAGCGACTTCGTCAAGACGCACCTGACGGCCGAGCAGTGCAAACCCCGCAAGGTGCTGTATGAAGACCCCGATCTCGGGTTCTGCATCTGCGGCCACGTCTACGGCGACAAGGCCGAAGGCAAGCCGCACGACCACGGCGGCAGCTGGGCCATCTACGGACAGGCCGAGGGGCAGACCGTCATGACCGATTGGAAGATCGTCACAAAGGGCCAGGGCGACAGCCCGAGCCTCGTCGAGGTCGTTCGCAGCTACGAGATGAACCCCGGCGATGTGAAGTTCTATGACGTGGGCGTTGTGCACTCGCCCAACCGCCAGAAGCCGACGAAGCTGATCCGTATCGAGGGCGCCAATCTCGATCACGTCAAGCGCTCGAACATCAAGGCGGCCTGAGCGTTTCCATCTCAATCGGAAACGCCAAAGCGACCAATTGAAGCCACCGCCCAACATGATGGGCGGTGGTTTTTTGTTGACCGGGCCAGTGTGCCGCTGGGCGCTCCGCGAGAGCGGCGCACGCCCGCCCTGAGCCGCGGTCGCGAGGCGGGTGTTTCAACCTGAAGCGGAAACGCCATATGCGTTCAGTCCGGCGCGAAGCCCTTGAACGAGGTCTCGATGCGGGCGAGGTCCTGAAGGAGATCAGGTGGCAGGCCCGCTGCGGCAACGACATCCGACGTCGCGGCGAACCGCTTCTCGATGACGGGCTTCAACTGATCGAAACGGCCGGAAGCTGCAAATAGATCCAGCACGTCATCGCTGACCACACTGGCCAGTTCGTCCCACTTGCCCTCCTTCGTCATGCGGTTGAGCTTCAGGCCCAGATCCTCATGACCATGGGCGGCCAGCACCGGATAATAGGCCGGTGTCGATCCATAGAAGCCAACGCGGCCGCGCACCCACTCGCGCATCTTGTGGACGCTTTCGTCGTCCGGGCCGGTCGCCACGAACCCGCCGCCGGCAATCTCGAAGTTCTCGCGCTTGCGGCCCGAACGCTCCATGCCCGTCCTGAGCTCCGGCATGACCACCTGCTCGACATAACGTGCCGTGGTGAAAGGATGCAGACGGACGCCATCGGCCACCTCGCCCGCCACCCGCAGCATGGCCGGTCCGACGGCGGCCATGGTGACCGGCGGGATGCGCAGGCCCTGGCTTTCCGGCAGGTAGTAGGGCGGCATCATGGTGAAACGGTAGTGCTGGCCCTCGAATGCCAGCTTGTCGCCGTAGCGCCAGCACCGCCAGATGGCTTTCAGCGCCTGGATGTATTCCCTCATGCGCGGGGCGGGCGGCGACCAGGGCACCGAGAAGCGGCGCTCGTTGTGGGCCTTGATCTGGGTGCCAAGCCCCAGGATGAAGCGGCCGCGGCTGGCCTCGTTCAGGTCCCAACTGGCGTTGGCGACCGGCATCGGCGACCGGGAAAAGGAAATCGCGATGGCCGTTGCCAACTCCACGCGCTCGGTCTCGACGGCGGCAATGGCGTGCGGGAGGAACGGATCGTGCTTGTTCTCGGCCGTGGTCAGGATGGCGTAGCCGGCTTCTTCTGCCGCCTTTGCGGCTGTCTTGACCTTGCGGAGATCGTCCTGGGGAAGGACGCATGAAATGCGCATGTCTGTGATCCTGTAGACGTTCGAGCTGCGCCCCAAATGGGGCCGCCCCCATACCCCGCTGGAGGGCAGAGCCCTCCAGACCACCCACCTTTTCGGGGAGAGACTACTCGCCTGCTGCCGATTTTGCCCGCTCGGCCTCCTTGGCGGCCATCTGGGCCTTCAATTCCTCGGGGCTGAGGCGGACAATGTCCTTGTTCTGGTGACTGTAGAGGTCATAGGGCTGGACATCGAGATCGTCGAGGATGATCTGGCCGCCAAGCACCTGGCGCTTCCATTCGGCATGGGCCGCTTCCTCGGCATGGAACTCGGGCATGACCTTATTTGCGAACAGTTCGAGACTGTCTCAAATGTCCTTGTGGCTCGTCTTGCCGGCCTGGTTGAGCAGGATCACCTGGTCGACGTGGGCGTCCTGGAACTGGCGCAGGCGCTTCCTGATGGTCTCGGGCGAGCCGATCAGGCCATTGGTGAGCGCCTGTTTCTCCTGTTCGCTGCCGCGCCATTTCTGGTACGCCTCCCAGAGGTTGCCGGTGCCGGGCGCGGCAATGCCCTCGCGGCCATAGTGGCCAAGGGCAAAGATGAAGAACGTCCAGCCCGATGCCTTTTCGATCGCCTCTTCGTCGGTCTCGGCGCACATGAAGCCATTGACCATCGCGATGTTCGGATTGGCCGGATAGTCGGTCAGGCGGTTGGGCTGCTTCAGCAGATTATTGTAGTAGCGGTGCACCCAGGCCTTGGCGGCATCCGGCGACACGAACGTGAAACCCAGCGCGCCCATGCCCCAGCTTCCCGCCTCGCCGATGGTCTTGATGTTGGAGCAGGCCACCCAGAGCGGTGGATGTGGCTTCTGCAGCGGCTTGGGGATGACGTTGCGGGCGGGGAAATCGAAGTACTGGCCATGAAACTCCCAGTCGGTCTTCGAGAACATGGGGATGATGGCCTTCACCGCCTCTTCCCAGCGGTCACGCTTGTCACGGACGCGGGTTCCGAAAGGATGCAACTCGGCCGGTCCCGCCCCCTCGCCCATGCCAAGCTCGACCCGGCCATCGGACAGCAGATCGAGCGTCGCCACCCGCTCGGCAACGCGATGGGGCTGGTTGGTGGTGAGCTGGATGATGCCGTGACCCAGGCGGATGTTGCGGGTGCGCTGACTGGCGGCGCCCAGAAACACCTCGGGCGCGGAGGAATGGGAATACTCCTCGAGAAAGTGGTGCTCGACCTCCCAGGCATAGTCATAACCGAGCTTGTCGGCCAATTCGATCTGGGTGAGGGAGTCGTGCATGAGGTCGCGCTCGGCGCGCTCGGTCCACGGACGGGGAAGCTGGTGCTCATAGAAGATGCCGAATTTCATGCTCGCGTCCTCTTCTGCATTGGCCAGTCACTGGCGCCTGATGCGCGGCGGGGGATCAATCCATGAAATACTGTCGCCGCCGGCACGGCAGTGCAAGGCATGACCGCCGTTTCCGGTCGGGTCGGTTGTCGCCCCAACGCCCTGAAACTCCCACAATCCAGGCCTAAGCTACAGGCTGCCGAGCGAGGGTTGAGGCAGTGACAGCATCACTTTGGCGCAGGAAGAGCTGCGGTTTCGGGTCATTCACCGCCGGATAACCACTTTTCGCGACGTTCAACATTCGACCAGTGCTGCGGCAGCAATCGGGAGCGCCCCATGAGCCGTGACGATCGGGTGACTGCCACGCGCAGGTTCGGGCTCGGCGCCCGGCCCGGCGAGCTGGCGCAGGTCGGCAAAGACCCGCGGGGCTATCTGATGAACAGCCTCGACCACGCCTCCGACGCCGTTCTCCGCGACCGCGACCTCAAGCCCAGCCATGAAATCCTGGCCGCGTTCTACGCAGCGCAGATGGCCGACCGGGAGGCCCGAAAGACTGCCGCGATTGCCGGGCCCGTTGCCGGGCAAGGTGGTGCTTCAAGGCCGATGGGGGACACCACTGGCACGCAGGTGTCACGCGCACCTGCCGCTGGTCCCGCGCAACCCTCCATGGCCGCGACAAGCGAACAGCCGAAAGCGGGGAGGCCCGGCCAGCGTCCGCCCAGCCGGAAAGCCGATGTGCGCCGCAACGTGGTGCGGGCGGAGTTCGAGGCCCGCGTCGCGCAAGCCCTGACCACGCGCAATGCCCTGGTCGAGCGGCTGGTGATGTTCTGGTCGAACCATTTCGCCGTGGCGATGAACAAGGGCGGCCCCGTCAGGGTAACGGCTGGCGCCTTCGAACGCGAAGCCATCCGGCCACATGTGCTGGGGCGCTTCACCGACATGCTGCTGGCTGTCGAGAAGCATCCCGCCATGCTGATCTACCTCGACAACAACACCTCCATCGGGCCGGGCAGCAAGGCGGGCGCGCGCCGCGGGAAAGGACTCAACGAGAACCTTGGCCGCGAGATCCTCGAGCTTCACACGGTCGGTGCAGGTGCGGGTTACAGCCAGGACGACGTGACCAATCTTGCCCGCATTCTCACCGGCTGGACGGTGGCAGGGCCGCGCCAGCGCCGCTTCGA
>JBKDZY010000327.1:0-5604 GCA_047971765.1 Hyphomicrobiaceae bacterium
ATGGATGGACAGCGTCAACACATCGCTACGCTCGTAGAAGATGTCCTGCGCGCCATTGCCATGGTGATAATCGACGTCAAGAATGGCCACCTTGCCGTGCTTGGACAGGTAGTTGGCCGCAATCGCGGCGTTGCTGAGAAAGCAGAACCCACCATAGATGCGCCGCTCCGCATGGTGCCCCGGCGGACGGCAGAGGCCATAGGCGAACCGCTCGCCGTCAAGCACCAGCTTCGCGGCTGTCAGCGCCACGTCTGCCGAATGGCGGGCCGCCGGCCAGACATTCTTGGTCAATGGCGTGAAGGTATCCGCGCAATAGTAGCCGGCGCGGTCTTCGAGTTCCCGCGGTATCCGGTCGGCCCGGCGGATCGGGAACACCTCCGGATAGACGATGGCCTTCTCGTCCAGCCGTCGCGACATGGCTTTCAGGTAATCGACGAGATGCACGTCGTGTACGGCTGTGATGTGCTGGTCCGAAAAGTGCTGCGCCTTGACGCGCTCGAACGCCAACCCTTCGAGACCTTTGAGAATCTGGCGAACACGAACCGGCCGCTCCACATATCCGCGCTCGCGCAGATGGTGGATGACATGGAGTTCGGCAGGAACCACCTTCAAGGGCGCGATGTACTTGCCAAGACTGGGCCTGGCAGGAGACGCGGACGCCTGCCGCGCCAGTGCCTCCGTCTGCACCGGTTCTTCCGAGAATGACCCGACGATGCGCTCGACGAACGGATCGTCCGGTTCGAATCCGTACTGCTCGACCAGGATGAAACGCACGCTGCGTCGCGCATCCCGGCGATGAAGCCGCGGCCGGTTCCCCAGCGGGTCATAGAGCAGCGTCGTGAGGTAGCCCTCGTTGCGCGGATTGGCTTCCACGTCCCAGAGCGTCCCGACCACCTTGCGCACATCATAGCGAGCATAGAAACGCAGGCGCTTCCGGTTCACCGCACGTCGCGATTTGTCCTCGAGCTTGTCCGCCTCCGCCGGCGGCACATCCAGCAGCAGGCCGCGCGCACCTTTCGCCGACAACACCTCGCGCAAGGCCTCGTAGAGCGCCGTCCCAATTCCACGCGCCGGTGTCCGCGGATCACTCGCGATGTATTGCAGATAGGCAAATTCGATTTCGGGGAAGTAATAGGCGAACGCCATGCCGGCGACCTTGCCCCGACGGTTCGTGGCGATCAGGAGCACCGGATCGAAGCCGACGCGCTGGCGCTCCCTGATGACACGCTCGATCTTCTCGATCCCCTCAGGCTCATGGGGAAAGGCTGCGTGGAAGAGTGCTACGACTTCGCCAAAACGCTGCTGGTCTGCTGGCGATGCGAGATCGAATATCCGGCGAAAACGGATCATGGTCGTGGACCTCGAAATGGCACCCCCACGGGCGCCAACGGCAGAGCGCAATATTCCTCGTCCAGACCCTTGTCAAACGACTTTATTTCAACAGTTCAACCAGCATGTCATCCTGGCTTTCCAGGCTGCCGCCGAGCCACTTCCGGAATGCAGCAAGCCTCTTCTGGAAATCTCATGCAAAGGGCCCCGGCCGGAAAAAAGACGACGGCGTTGCCCTCCCCTCGAATGCCTGCCTCCCGCGAAACCCACTGCCATTTCCACCATCGGCGTGCGAAATCGTGCATGATCGCCAGCACCACCAGCCGGAGTTCGATGTGACAGCCGCCGTCAATACCCAGGAAGCCGCGCAACCGGCCCGCCGCACCTTCGTGCTCCTTGCCCTTGCCGCTTTCGCCAGCTCCATCAACCTGCGGGTCTGCGATCCCCTGCTGCCGCAGATCGCCAATGGCTTTTCGGTCAGCGTTGGCCAGGCGGCCGCGATCATCACGGCCTTTGCGGTGGGCTATGGCAGCCTGCAACTGTTCTTCGGGCCGGTTGGAGACCGCTTCGGCAAGTATCGCATCGCCGCCTTGGCCTCGCTGGCAACCGGCATTGTCACCGCGCTCGCGGCCGCAACATCGACGCTCGGGCAGCTCACCGCCATTCGCTTCCTCGCCGGCGCGTGCGCCGCCGCCCCCATCCCGCTGGCCTTTGCCTGGATCGGCGACGCCGTACCGTTCGACAAGCGCCAGGCGGTTCTCGCCCGCTTCCTGAGCGCCCAGATCAGCGGCATCGTCCTCGGCCAGGCCGCCGGCGGCCTGCTCGGCGAGCACCTGGGGTGGCGCGCGGTCTTCATCCTGGTCGGCGCCTGCCACCTGACCGCCGGCATTGCCATGCTGCTCGAACTGAAGTTCCACCCGGAAGGCCAACCCCGAAGCGCCATCCGCCGCACCGGGCCCGGTGATGTCCTTGCCGCCGTCGTTGGGCTTCTGCAACGCCCCTGGGTACGCGTCATGCTGATTTCCGTCTTTATCGAGGGCTTCGCTTTCTATGGCGCGTTCGCCTACATCGGCGCCGACCTGCATCAGCGCTTTGATCTGAGCTACGCCCTGATCGGCGTCACCATGGCCGTGTTTGGCCTTGGCGCCATCACCTATGCCTTGACCGCCCGGCGTCTACTGGGGCTCATCGGTGAACGAGGCCTGGCGCTGGCCGGTGGCGCCGTCCTGTGTGTCGCGTATTTCTGCCTGGCTCTGGCACCGTCCGCAATTGCGGTAGCCCCCATCATGGTCGCGCTCGGACTGGGCTTCTACATGATCCACAACACGCTCCAGACCAACGCCACCCAGATGGCACCGGAATCGCGTGGCCTCGGCGTGTCGATGTTCGCGTTGGCGCTCTTCATCGGACAGTCCGTCGGTGTCTATCTGGCAGCCCCTGCCGTCGACCGTTGGCACGCGCCGGCGATCTACCTCGTTGCGGCCATCGTACTGCCAGCCATTGCCCTCTGGTTCCGTGCGATGCTGGCGAAGCGTCCTGCACCAGGCCCCTGAGACAGATCGCTGACAGCCCCTCCCGGAACCAGCCATCCGGAGAACTTCAATCCTCTGATGCCGATCAAGCGCCCTCAACAGAAAAGGGGCGGCAACAGCCACCCCTCGTCTTCCATTCTCTCTGGCACCCAGCAGTCATGTCGATCACTCGGACCACCGCGTGGCGCCTCTCGCTCAAGCAGCTTTGTGCTCCTCTGCACCGGCCCCCATCATCTTCCCGGCCGTGAAACCGAGAACGACGAACACGAAGCCGGCGATGTCCGTGTAGACCCCCGGAACCAGCAGGCATCCAGCTCCCGCCAACAGGAAGCCACGTGCCAACATGTTGATCCGCCCGACGCCGTGCAGATACCCTTCGAAAGCACATGCCATCAGGAAAACCGAGACGATGGCCGTACTCACGTTGTGCACGATGGCGAAAGGATCGCCGCGCAGGATCAAGGTCGGGTTGAGGACGAAGAGGAACGGCAGGATGAAGTTGATCAGACCCAGCCGCATGGACAGGAAGCCGGTCTCCATCGCCTTCGATCCGGAAATCGTCGCGGCTGCAATCGACGCCAGGGCAACCGGGGGCGTGATGTAGCTGAGCACCCCCCAGTAGAGGATGAACAAGTGGCTCGCCACCGGATCCAGCCCCGCCTTGATCATCGCCGGCCCCATGACAACGGCCAGGAAGATGTAGCAGGCGCTGACCGTCATGCCCATGCCGAGGATGAACGAGGTCACGGCACCGAAGAACAGCAGCAGATAGATGTTACCACCTGCGAACTGCACCAGCTCACGCGAGAAGGCACCGCCGACCCCCGTGTAGGACAGCGCACCAACGATCAGCCCGATACCGGCAAGAATGCCGACGATGTTGGTCACGTTCTTGATGCCGTCATCGAGCATCAGGAAGATGGTGCGGAAGTTGAACTTGTTCACCCCGGTCACCCAGCCGTTGATCGCACTGGTCACCAGCAGCACCGCGGTCGCGTAGAACGGCGCGTGGGCCTCGATACCGACCCAGACCAGAAGATAGATCAGCAGCACCAGCGAAAAGAGGTAGTGCCAACCCACCTTGATCACCGGCCAAAGCTGGGGGATTTCGCTCGCTTTCTGTCCCTGCAGGTTGTTCCGGGCCGCATAGCAGTCCGATTGGAACAGCAAGGCGACATAGAACATCAGCGCGGGAACGGTCGCGGCGATCATTACCGTGGCGTAGGAAATGTTGAGGTATTCCGCCATGATGAACGCCACTGCGCCCATGACCGGCGGCATCAGCGCACCGCCGGTCGAGGCACACGCTTCGACCGCCGCGGCATATTTCGGCGGATAGCCCACGCGCTTCATCGTGGGAATGGTCATCTGGCCGGTGGTCACCACGTTGGAAATGACGCTACCGGACAACGAACCGAAAAGCCCCGAGGAGAGGATCGCCACCTTCGCCGGTCCGCCGCGCGCCCGGCCCAGCAACGCGGTTGCGAAGGTCATGAAGAACTCGCCACCACCCGTCGCCACCAGCGCCGACCCGAACAGCAGGAAGCCGATCAGCAATCCGGCAACCGTCCTCATCGGCACGCCAATGATGCTCTCGGTACCCAGGGCATGCTGGCGCACCAATTCATCCATCGGACTTGCCGGCCCCCAGAGGAACGAGGGCAACTCGTTGGCATAAAGCGGATAGAGGAAGAAGAAGAGGCAGATCATGAACAGCAGCGGACCGCCGACCCGCCGCATGGCCTCCAGTACCAGCAGGCAGACGATGCCCGCGATCAGCGTGGCCTCGGTCGGCGCAACAATATCCCAGCCCTCCTGGACGATCCGGACACCGTTCCAGGAGAGGTATCCCATCCCGCACAGTGTCACGACGAACATCACCCAGTCGAACCATGCTGGCGGACCGACGCTTTGGTCATGCTTCGGATAGATCTGGTAGATCTCGAAGGCGAGCATCGCCGCCAGCAACGCCCCCAATCCCAATTGAAGAGGCGTAGAGCCGCTCATTCCCGCGACCGCCAGAGGCACGCTCTTGTAGGAGACATAGGCAACTGCCAGACAGGACAGCGCAAAGATGATCCACTCGAACAGGCTCGCCTTGCCATCCTCTCGCGCATCCTGGGCGGGATAGACCAGAAACACGAGCGCCAGGAACAACCCGGCCAACAGGTAGTAGTAGGACGTATCGATCATCAATACGCCCATAAAGAACTGAAGATTGAACAGCCGGTTGATGTTCAACAGAATACCGGCAATGCCCAGGACCATGACGATCCAGAGCGTAAGGCCGCTCAACCGTCGTTCGCTGGGTCCTTCGGAAGCATCTGGCTTGGCACTTGACACACTACTCGTGTTGGTAGCCGCATCAGTCATTGATTGCACTCGGGATTTATGGACGTTTCCAGGTGAGGGCGGCCAATCCGCTGTTTCTTTTGTGTCGGACGCTGTAAAAATTCCTGCTCACGCCACGACACTGACGCTATGGATGACCGTCAGCAATTCGCCAAACGAGCGAGCTGCTATAACAGCAGTAGCACAGCACTCGGTGCCTCGGGCATGGGAAAAATAGCGCACCGCGCCGCTTCTTCAATTTCACGCTTTTGCCGCACCAGGACGGCCCTTCGAAGGGCCATCCCGGCAGGCTCGTTCACATGTCAATCTCAGTTGTTGACGTGCTTGGCCAAGTACTGCTCCCAGTACGCCGGCCATTCCTTTTCGGCCGAGAACGACTCTTTCTTGGCTG
>JBKDZY010000328.1:0-1995 GCA_047971765.1 Hyphomicrobiaceae bacterium
GGCAGGTTTTCGCCCGCCGGCACGGAATTGATATAGAAGGCCGCCGGATTGGCCGGATCATTGCTGCGCATGCGAACCGAGCCGGTGCCGCGCCCGGCATAGAAGATCGCGCGATGGGGCATCTCGAAGCGCTCGCCATCGGCCTCGATCACGCCCGCGCCGCCGAGATTGGCGATGCCGGCCTCGCGGGCGTCGAAAAAGCCCTCCGTGCCAAGTGCCTCGCCGGAGGCAAGCTCCTGCGCCCCGTTCACCGGCAGGCAGCCGCCGACGATCATCCGATCCACATGGGTATAAACGAGTTGGAGTCGGTCCTCGACGAAGAGGTGCTCCATCATGAATTCCTCGCGCAGGCGTTCGTTGGTATAGCCGGGGATGTCGCGCGGCGAGCCGCCGTATTTCGTCTCGATGAACATTTACGCCTCCTTGGCGATGTTGAGCGACTCGACCAGCAGCAGGATCGCCATCGACTGGCCGTAACCCGTCGGGTGGACGGGGATATCGCGGTAGAATTGCAGGTCATGGCCCATCCGCGTGCCGTAGGACACGTTGCTGACCATTCCGTCCGCGCCGATATTGCGGATCGTGGCGTCGAGCGCCCGCAGCCCGGCCGCGCGCCATTCCGCGCCGCCAAGCCCGAGCCGGTGCCCCTTGAGCAACGCATAGCCGATGGCGGCGGTGGCGGAGATTTCCTCGTAGGAGGCCGGGTCGTCGAGCAGCGTGTGCCAGGCGCCGCTGTCGGCCTGAAGCGCGGTCAGCGCCTCAAGCTGGTCGGTGACGTTCCATGTCAGGTGACGGCGGACCGCGCCGGGGAGCTCGGCCAACTCCAGCAGGTCCAGCACACCGGCGGAGATCCAGCTGTTGCCGCGCGCCCAGCGGGCACGGGCGAAATTGTGGTTGCCGTCAAAGGTCCAGCCATGGAACCACAGTCCGGTTTCGCGCTCCGACAGGTATTGGGTGTGGATGAGGAACTGGAACGCCGCCTCCTCCACCAGGTCCGCACGCCCCGCGCCCTGCCCGTAGCTGGCCAAAAACAGCGCCAGCATGAACAGCGTGTCGTCCCACAGCTCGTCGTCGTTGATCTTGTCGGAGACATTGTGCTGAAACCCGCCGCATCTGGTGCGCGGCATCTCGGCCAGGATCCGCTCCGCCCAGTCGCGCATCGGCGCTTCCCATTTCGGATCGCCCGTCTCCCGCCACAGCAGCGACAGCGCCAGCATCGGCGCGGTTGTGTTGACGTTCTGCGCCGGCAGGCCCTGTTGCAACTGCCGGTCGTACCATGCCTCCAGCAGGTCGCGGATGGCCGGATCGCCGGTGATCCGCCACATCTGCGCCAGCCCGTAAAGGTCCACGCCCTGCGGCCATTCCCAACTGTCGAAACTGACGTAATCGCCGGCGGTGCCGTCAAGGTTGGGTTCGTCGAATTCCCCCTCGTGGCGCAGCGATTTCAACCCCTTCACCAGAAGGTCGATCTTCGCCCGGAGGTCTTGGCTGGAGAGCATTCGTGTCTTTCCCTGTCAGGCAACCGGAACGGGCGCGCGCCCGCGTGGTAGCCTTCCCACATGTCCTATGGAGGGCTCCCCGGCAGGCCGGGAAGCCCGGTGCCTCACTCGGCGGAGACGTTGCCGATGGCGTCGATCAGGGACGCGATTTCGGGCGTCTTGCGGTATTCGTCGATCAGCGGCGAGACCTTCTCGCGGAACGGCGCCAGATCGGGCTCGACCACGCTCACGCCCATCTCGGCGATCTCCGTCATCGCCTGTTCGACGGCCTGATGCCAGATCTCCTTGTGCGCCTCTGTGGCGTTGACCGCGGCCTGTTTGACGATCTCCATCTGCTCAGGCGTCAGCTTCTCGGTGGCGCCATTGGCGATCACCAGGAAATCGGGGATGCGCTGGTGCGCGTCGAGCGAATAGCATTTGGCGACCTCGCCGTGGCGGCCCAGCGTCAGCGCGGTCGGGTTGTTCTCCGCCCCGTCGATCACGCCTTGTTGCAGCG
>JBKDZY010000329.1:0-2448 GCA_047971765.1 Hyphomicrobiaceae bacterium
CCACATCCTGTGGGCCGCGCAGCAACGATTGTCCCTTGCCGGACGACGACATGGTCGGCTTGACCAGGCATGGATAGCCGATGCCCGCATCGATGGCTGTCTGCAATCCGGCCAGCGAATCGGCAAAAGCGTACGTCGAAGTCGGCAATCCCAGATCTACGGCTACAAGACGGCGAATGCACTCCCGGTTCATGGTCAGGCGCGTGGCGCGGGCGGTCGGAATGACTTCGGCCAGGCCTTCGCGCTCGACATCGAGCAGCATGTCGGTGGCGATGGCCTCGATTTCAGGCACGACCAGATGCGGACGCTCCCGTTCGATGAGCGCGCGCAATGCCGGGCCGTCGGTCATGGCTACCACATGTGCGCGGTGCGCCACCTGCATGCCCGGCGCGTCGGCATAGCGGTCGTCGGCAATCGTTTCGACGCCGAGGCGCTGCAGGGCGATGATCTCTTCCTTGCCGAGCTCGCCGGCACCGAGCAGCATCACGCGCGTGGCCGACGGACTGAGGGGGGTACCGAGACGGCGCAACGCAGGTTGCAGGCGTGGAATGGGGGTATCGGTCATGGTGACGGTCCTGGACGGTTGAGCGCAGAGGATTCTAGCACTCGAGCGCGCAGGTGCATGCGGCCAGGCGCTTTCTCAGGCAATCCCGTAAGGGTTTCCACGAGTTTTCGCCGCTACCGGTATAATCGCCCCCTGTGGAACACGATCAAGCACAACTTACAAAGCCTGCAAGACTCGCCGCCGCCTGGCAAAACTGGCGGGAAAGCACCCGGAACTGGAAATCTCTCGACAATCTGCCGACCATCCCCGTCATGGCGGAAAATTTCGCGGTTCTGGAAAACCCGCAGGCGTACCGCGAAACACTGCTGTCCCTGATTGCCGGGGCACGGCAGCGTATCCTGCTGGCCGCGCTCTACCTGCAGGACGATGATGGCGGCCGTGAAGTGCTGAACGCACTGTACGCCGCCAAGGCGGCACGGCCGGACCTGGAAATTGCCGTTTTCGTGGACTGGCACCGCGCCCAGCGCGGCCTGATCGGCAAGGCCAAATCCGAGGGCAACGCCGCCCTGTACCGGGAAATGGCGCAGCGCCTCGGTCCCGGCGTATCCATTTACGGCGTGCCGGTGCAGCGTCGCGAATTCCTCGGCGTCATGCACCTCAAGGGCTTCGTCATCGACAACACGGTGCTCTACAGCGGCGCCAGCCTCAACGACGTTTACCTGCAGCGCCATGAACGCTACCGCCTGGACCGTTATCACCTGATCCGCAGCGGGACGCTGGCCGACTGCATGGCCTCCGTGCTTGACCGAACGCTGCGCAACAACCCGGCGGTGCACCCGCTGGATACGCCAGTCATTCCGAAAACCGCCGAAATCCGTCCGGCCATCATCCGCTTCCGTCGCGAACTGGCGCGCGCCCGCTACAGCTTTCCGTCCGGCCGGATACGCCCGGGGGAAATCGGCGTGACGCCGTTATTCGGGCTGGGCATCCGGGACAATCAGCTCAACCGGACGATCGTCGAACTGATCCGCCAGGCAAAGAACCGGCTGGTCCTGTTTACCCCCTACTTCAATCGTCCCGGCCCGGTGCGCCGGGCCGTGGATGCACGCCTCAAGGCCGGTTGCCACGTTACCATCGTGATTGGCGACAAGACCGCCAATGATTTCTACATCCCGCCGGAAGAGCCTTTCAAGGCCATCGGCGCCCTGCCCTATCTCTACGAAGCCAACCTGCGCCGCTTCTGCATGGCGCGCCGGAAAGCCATCGCAGCCGGGCTGCTCGATGTGCGCCTGTGGCGTCACGGGGACAACACCTTCCATCTCAAGGGCCTGATGGTCGACGACAGTCACGTCCTGCTGACCGGCAACAACATCAACCCGCGCGCCTGGCGCCTCGACCTGGAAAACGGGTTGCTGATCCATGACCCAAACCGTCTCCTGCTCGAACAGCACCTTGGCGAGCTGGACAGGATTCTGGCGCACACGCAGCGGCTGGACAGCCATGAGGCGCTCGAACCCGTTGAATCCTATCCCGAACCGGTGCAGCGCCTGATCAAGCGCCTGGCCCGCATCCGCGCCGACCGCCTGGTCAACCAGATGCTCTGATCCTGTCTAATCGGCAGGACCGGAAGATTCCGGCAGAACCTTCGGCAAACTGACGGTCAGGCACAAGCCGCCCTCGGGACGATTCTCGGCGGCAATCCGCCCGTGATGGTTACGCACGATGCGCTGGGCAATGGCCAGACCCAGCCCGTGACCATTCTTTCCCGGTACGCTACTGCCCCGGAAGAACGGCTCGAACAGCCGTTCGAGATCGGCACTGAACCCCCCGGGGCCGCGATCCGCCACGCTGACCCGGATTTCCTCTTCAGCCACCGCCAGGCGGATTCCCACCCACCCCCCGCTGGATGCGTAAGTCAGGGCATTGCGCAGCAGATTGTCGAA
>JBKDZY010000330.1:0-2013 GCA_047971765.1 Hyphomicrobiaceae bacterium
GCTACCTTTTCGCGGTACCGTCCTCGATGATCTCGCCGACCCTGGAACTGTCCTGCTGGCCGCGGCCCTGGAAGACGCCGTGCTTCAACACGAGGCGGGCGGCCTGGCAGACCCACATCGGGACGCCGAGCGTTTCGCCTTCCTGGATTGCCAGCTCCATGTCCTTCATCAGGATATCCACGGTCGCGCCAAAATCGTAGGTGCGCGGGACGATGGCTTTCGGAAAGAGCGCCATGGTGGCGAAGTTGCGACCGGTTGCGTTGTTCAGGATTTCAAGCATTGTTTCCGGTTGAATGCCGGCCTTGCCCGACATGGTCATGGCTTCGCAGGTCGCGATGAAGGATGTCGCGAAGATTACATTGTTGGTGAGCTTCATGGTCTGGGCCGCGCCCGGCCTGTCTCCGGCGATGGCGACGGTCGGCCCCCAAAGCCTGAAGAGCGGCATCAGCTTGTCGATGGTTGCCCGGTCGCCCGACACCATGGTCGCCAATGTTCCCGCCTGGGCGCCCGGAGGACCGCCGCTGATGGGAGCATCGATCAAGGTGATGCCCTTGGTCGCGCAGGCGGATTGGATCTCGGCGATGAAGGGGCTGCCGACCGTGCAGGTGTTGACCAGGACCTTGACCGCAGAACCGGTCAGGAGCCCATCAGGCCCCCAGACGGCATCACGGAAGACCGAGAGGCTCGGCAAGGATACGATCACCGTATCGCAGGTGTCGCCCAGGCTCCTGGCAGAGGGTGCGCGGCGTGCCTGGCGCGCGACGAGTGGCTGGGTGGCAGCTTCGCGCACATCAAAAACGGTGAGTTGGTGCCCACCATCGAGCAACCTGCCGGCCATTGGCTGACCCATATTGCCGGTGCCTAGAAAGCCCAGTTGCATCGCGGTACTCCTTTGCGTGTTTCCGTTGGCCGCTATTCAAGCGCGATGGCGGCTTCGGGGAAAGAGGGCGCGGAGTGTTTCCTTCGGTGGGTGAGCAGTCCAGGCTTGAACCTGGGCGGGGCAATGTGCGACTCCCGTGCCGGATACAGGACAAACGAGGATGCCATTCCAGGCAATCAAGAGGTAGCGACGATGCAGGCAACGGACTCCGGGATGCCGGTGAACGCGGCGATCGAGGGCAGGAAATCCATTCGACGGTTCCGGCCGGATGCGGTTTCCGGTGATACCATCAGGGACATTCTGAGGGTGTCCTCGCGGGCGCCCTCGGGTACCAATTCGCAGCCATGGTTTGTCCATGTCGTCACGGGCGGGGCGAAGGACAAGCTCAGCCAGTCGGTGATTGCGGCGGCCAAGGCTGGTGACAAGGGCGACGAGTATCCCTATTCGCCAAGCCCGTGGTGGGAACCCTATGTCTCGCGCCGCCGCAAGGTCGGCTTCGACCTCTATGCGCTCTATGGCGTCGAGCGTCACGACATGGAAGGCCGGATGCGGGCGGGATTGCGGAACTTCGAGTTCTTCGGCGCGCCTGTCGGCCTGTTCTTCACCATGGAGCGGGAGCTGCTCTACGGTTCATGGCTTGATGTCGGCATGTTCATGGAAAACGTGATGTTGATGGCGCGCTCGCATGGTCTGGAAACGTGTCCGCAGCAAGCCTGGTGCGACTACGCCCATGTCGTGCGGCGTGAACTCGGCATCAGCGACAAGCACGTGATCGTGTCCGGCATGTCGCTCGGCTATGCGGATCAGGGCGCCAAGGAAAATACGCTCGAGACCGAACGTGTACCCGTTGATGAATTCGCGATGTTTCATGGCGGGGTGTAGCAGGGATTGATGATATGGGAGGCGGTAGGTGGGCACAGCGCTGCCGCTTCGGGGGGAAATCCAAGGTGTGAGGTGTGCGTGTTGCCCGCCCGAGGTTGGCGAGCATGAGGCGTTCATCCAGGGATCGAGAAAAATGGTGCTGCCAGTGAGGATTGAACTCACGACCTCTCCCTTCGTCACACTGACACTTTCGTGTCCGCAGCGCCTGGGCGTTGCGTTTGTGCGCTGGACCATCCCTTCACCCTGGAAAC
>JBKDZY010000331.1:0-3860 GCA_047971765.1 Hyphomicrobiaceae bacterium
CGCGATGGAAGAGCGCGTGCGCTTCGCCATCCGCGAAGGTGGCCGCACCGTCGGCGCCGGGGTCGTCACCAAGATCCTCGAATAGTCCCCGGACAAAAAGGCCCGAGGCGCCCGAAAAAACAAAATCGGGCGCCTCTTCCTTTCGGGTTCGGATTGCACCAGGTTGGTTCACGTTTCGCGAGCCTCGCCAGGATGCGTAAGCAAAGACAGACCACAGCCGGTTGAACCACAAGGTCCGGCAGGAAGAGTTGAGGCGGGAGCCGACCGATGAACGGACAAAACATCCGCATTCGATTGAAAGCGTTCGATCATCGTGTTCTCGATGCGTCGACCCGGGAGATTGTCAACACGGCGAAGCGCACAGGCGCCGAGGTTCGCGGGCCGATCCCGCTGCCGACGCGGATCGAGCGCTTTACGGTCAATCGTTCGCCACACGTTGACAAGAAAAGCCGTGAGCAGTTCGAGATGCGCACCCACAAGCGCATGTTGGACATCGTCGATCCGACACCGCAAACCGTCGATGCGCTGATGAAGCTCGACCTGGCAGCCGGTGTTGATGTCGAGATCAAGCTCTAGAGGTTCCGTCCGGCAGTTTCACGGTGTGCCTAGGCACGGCCGCGGGATGCCAAGCAGGGAAAGGGAATGCAAGCTATGCGTTCCGGTGTGATTGCTCAGAAGGTCGGTATGACCCGCATCTTCACGGATCAGGGCGAGCACGTCCCCGTGACGGTGCTGCGACTGGATAATGTGCAGGTGGTTGCCCACCGCACGGAAGAGAAGAACGGTTATACGGCACTGCAACTCGGTGCAGGCAGGCGCAAGCTCTCTCGGGTGTCCAAGCCTGAGCGTGAGCGGTTCGCCCGCGTCGAGATTGAGCCCAAGCGGCGGCTGGCGGAATTCCGCGTGACGCCGGACAACATGATCGAAATTGGCGCGACCATCACCGCGGACCATTTCGTGAAGGGTCAGCTCGTCGATATCACGGGGACCAACCAGGGCAAGGGCTTCCAGGGTGCCATGAAGCGCTGGAACTTTGGCGGTCTTCGGGCAACCCACGGTGTCTCTGTCGTCCATCGAAGCCACGGTTCGACTGGCCAGCGCCAGGATCCGGGCAAGGTGTTCAAGGGCAAGAAGATGGCCGGGCAGATGGGTTCCGAGCGCGTGACGACGCAGAACCTTGAAGTCGTGGCAACGGATGTCGAGCGCGGTCTGGTGCTGATCCGCGGAGCCGTCCCGGGCGTCAAGGGCGCGTGGGTGCTGGTCCGTGATGCGGTCAAGCGCCGTCTGCCCCAGGATGCACCTCGACCGGGCGCCTTCAAGGCCCGCGACGGAGCCGCCGCCAATGGGGACGCAGCCGGCCAGAGTGAGGAGCAAGGCTGATGCGTGCCGATATCACGACATTGGATGCGGGCAACGCAGGCTCGCTTGATCTGAACGACCAGATCTTCAATCTGGAACCGCGCCAGGACCTGATCCAGCGCATGGTGCGCTGGCAGCTCGCCAAGCGCCGTGCCGGAACACATCATGTCCAGGACCGGTCGGAAGTCTCGGTCACCGGCAAGAAGATGTACAAGCAGAAGGGCTCCGGCGGCGCACGTCATGGCGACAAGTCTGCGCCCCAGTTCCGCGGCGGTGGCAAGGTGTTCGGTCCCAAGCCGCGCGACCATTCGTTCGACCTACCGAAAAAGGTCCGCGCCCTGGCGCTCCGCCATGCCTTGTCTGCGAAGGCCAAGGCCGGTGAGCTGGTGGTGCTGGACAAGGCGGAAGCCGTCGACGGCAAGACCAAGGGGCTGCTTGGTCGGTTCGAGAAACTGGGGCTGACCAACGCGCTGTTCGTTGACGGCGCCGAGCTGGAGCCGGGTTTTGTCCGCGCCGCGCGCAATATTCCGAACATCGATGTGCTGCCGGTGCAGGGCATCAATGTCTACGACATCCTGCGCCGCAAGAAGCTGGTGCTGACCAAGGCCGCCATCGAGGCGATCGAGGCCCGGCTCGCCAAGGCCGCTAGCAAGACATCGACGGAGGTGAGCGCATCATGACCAGTTCGCTCAAGGCCTACGACATCATTCGCGCACCGGTTATCACCGAGAAGGCCACGATGGCTTCCGAAGCGAGCCAGGTGATCTTCAACGTGGCCCGTGGTGCCTCGAAGCCGGAGATCAAGGCTGCCGTCGAGCAGCTCTTCGGCGTCAAGGTGAAGGCGGTCAACACGCTGGTGCGCAAGGGAAAGAAGAAAACGTTTCGCGGTATCACGGCTCTGCAAAGCGACGTCAAGAAGGCCATCGTCACCCTCGAGGACGGCCAGACCATTGACGTGACCACGGGCCTATAGGAGAGCTGTCATGGCGCTCAAGACCTTCAGACCGACATCACCGGGCTTGCGACAGCTCGTGATCGTCGACCGCTCACAGCTCTGGAAGGGCGGACCCGTCAAGGTTCTGACCGAGGGCAAGAGCAAGACCGGTGGCCGCAACCATCACGGCCGCATCACCTCGCGCCATATCGGTGGCGGGCACAAGCAGACGTATCGTCTGGTCGATTTCCGCCGCCGCAAGCACGATGTGCCCGGCGCGGTCGAACGGATCGAGTATGACCCGAACCGCACGGCCTTCATCGCCCTCATCAAGTATGAGGACGGCGAGCTGGCCTATATCCTGGCGCCGCAGCGCCTGGCGGTCGGTGACACGGTGATCGCCGGCGAGAAGGTCGACGTCAAGCCGGGCAATGCCATGCCGCTGGCGTCCATGCCGGTCGGCTCCATCGTCCATAACGTCGAGTTGAAGCCCGGGCGCGGCGGCCAGATGGCCCGCTCGGCCGGTGCCTACGTCCAGCTCGTCGGTCGCGACTCCGGTTGGGCCATCCTGAAGTTGTCGTCGGGCGAAACCCGCCGGGTCCGTCAGGAGTGCATGGCCACCATTGGTGCGGTGTCGAACCCTGATCACGGCAACATTTCCGTCGGCAAGGCCGGCCGGACCCGATGGAGCGGTCGTCGCCCGACGGTCAGGTCGATTGCCATGAACCCGGTTGACCACCCGAATGGTGGCCGCACGAAGGGCGGCAAGCATTGGGCGACGCCGTGGGGCAAGCCGACCAAGGGTTTCAAGACCCGCAAGAACAAGACGACCGACAAGTTCATCGTTCGCAAGCGCACCAAGAAGTAATCTCGGAACTGAAGGAGAACGACACGTGGCACGCTCGGTCTGGAAAGGTCCGTTCATTGATGTCCACCTTCTCAAGAAGGCCGAGAAGGTGCGCGCATCTGGCCGCAACGAGGTAATCCGGATCTGGACGCGTCGTTCGACGATCCTGCCGCAATTCGTTGGGCTCACGTTTGGCGTCTACAACGGACACAAACACATCCCGGTCAACGTGTCCGAGGACATGGTGGGGCACAAGTTCGGTGAATTTTCGCCGACCCGCACCTTCCCTGGTCACGCCGGCGATAAGAAAGCGTCGAGGAAATAACGATGGGCAAGCCCAAGCTGCAGCGCCGGCTGGCCGAGAACGAGGCCCGTGCCGTATCGCGGAACCTCAGGGTCTCGCCGCAGAAACTCAATCTTGTTGCGCAGATGATTCGCGGCAAGAAGGTGGACCAGGCTCTCGCCGAGTTGGAGTTCTCGCGCAAGCGTATCGCCATCGACGTCAGGAAGTGCCTGATGAGCGCGGTTGCGAATGCCGAGAACAATCACCAGCTCGACGTCAACGATCTCGTGGTCAGCGAGGCATGGGTCGGGAAGAACTTGGTTCTCAAGCGCTTCCACGCTCGCGGCCGTGGCCGTGGCGCCCGCGTCTTCAAACCATTTGCCGAGATTACCGTGGTTGTCCGCGAAGTCTCCGCCGCCCAAGAGGAGCGTGAGTGA
>JBKDZY010000332.1:0-3191 GCA_047971765.1 Hyphomicrobiaceae bacterium
TATCGCGCAGTATCTTCAGCTTGTGCACGCGGCCAGGCATCCGGAAGTGCTGAGCCAGACGACCGTTGATGCCTTGTCACGGCTTGCCGAGGCCGGCCTACTGAAGCCTGCCGATGCGGATGTGCTCATTCCGGCGGCAGGATTGATCAACAACCTGACGCAGGTTCTGCGCCTGACCTTCGATGGTCCGTTCGATCCGGCCAAGGCACCGGACGGCTTGAAGGCGTTGCTGGCAGAGGTTGGGCAGGTGCCGGATTTCCAGCGTCTGGAAGCACAACTGGTGGAGACGCTCGGCGAGGTGCACAGGCTGTTCGACGAGGTGGTCAAGGCCGCATAGGCGGCGGACAAGCAGGGGCGGACAAGCAGGGGGCCTGCAGCCGCGGCTTGAGCGTCTCTGCTTGAAACGGAAACGCCGAAAACCGGAAACGGAAAACGCCACGGCAAGGTTGGTCCCTGCTGTGGCGTCCGGATGAGGCGGCACCCGGTCAGACCCGGGCTTCAGCTTGTGCGCGTCAGGGGGCGAACCCTTGCGGTGGCGGGGGTGGCGCGTCCGGATCCTTCTCCCGGTCGGAGTTGAGCTCGGCCAGGCCGTCGCGGCCATAGATGTCCGGGCGGAAGGACGGGATGCCCTCTTTGTCCGCCCAGGCCGTGATGTAGGCAAAATACACCGGCACCGGGTGGGTGAGCTTGATATCGACGGGCTGGCCCGCCTGCAGGATGTCGTTGATGCGCTGCCGGTCCACGCCCTGATCGCCATTGGCGACCCACGCCGCCAGATCGAAGACTCCCTGGATGCGGACGCAACCGGCACTGAAATCGCGTTGGGGACGATTGAAGAGCGCCTTCATCGGTGTGTCATGCATGTAGACGCCATGCTCGTTCGGCATGTCGAGCCGCACGAGACCGAGTGCGTTCTGCGGTCCGGGGTCTTGACGCAGCTTCATCGTCTTGGGGTCGAAGCGGCTCCAGTCGATGGTCGAGGCGTCGATCTCGGGACCGTTGAAGCTGTCCTTCAGAACCCTGATCTGCTCTTTCGCAAGATAGCCAGGCTCCTTGATCAGGCGCGGGGCAACATCCAGCGTGGCGATGCTCGATGGTACGCGCCAGTAGGGGAAGAAATTGAGTGCCCGCACCTCGGCCCGGACTTTGGGCGTGTCGCGGCCCGGACGTCCGGTTATGGCGCGATAGCGGTGCACGACCTGGCCGTTTTCAACGGCTTCGACCTGGTAGGCCGGAACGTTGACGAAGATGTAGCGTGGTTCACGCGGAAAATTATCCAGCAGGGCTGCGATTCGCTCGTAGTTCTGCTTGATCTGGGCGAGCCGCGCCTGCACCGGCACATTCATTGCCGCGATGGTGGAGCGGTCGATGCGGCCATTGATCGCCAGTCCGTAGTTGGTCTGGAAGCGGCGGACCGCCACCTCCAGCTCGCCGTCGTAATTGAATGTCTGATAGGTGTTCGACGACCTGAGTTCACCGGTAGCGAGAAGCCTGCGGCGCACGATCGGCACGCGTTCATCGTCATCGCCGGGCCGGATCATCCGATTGGTGGGGATCTGCGGCCAGCCCCCGCGTTGGGCAATGGCCTTGAAGCGCCCATAGGCGAGATCGAGGTACTTGAGCATCTGCTCGCTGCGCAATGGCAGGCTGCCGGTGCGCAGGTCATGCAGGTCCTTGGGTTCGTCCGAGGACCGACGGACGGCGCTGGTCGGCCTCGGGGACGGAGAATCGTTGAACGCCCGTTTGATCCAGTCGGGCAGGCCTTGAGCCGTGGCTGGGGTTCCTGCCGTGGCTACCAGTATGCCGACGAGCACCGAGGCGAAGGGGCGCAGAACGGCGCCAAGGCGCGTCCGGCCGCGTTCCGCCCGGTTGGCAGAGAGACCGGGGGCGCGCCATGGCTTGCAATAATCGTGACGACGCGAAGGGCTCATGAACAAGTCCGTTCCAGTGTAAAGTTGTTCGCGATGCGTAGGACACGTTTGCCCGGGTCAGGGGCCGGGTGGCGTGATTCGAGTCCGATCTTCCACCGCTTAGAAACGCCGAATGCGTCAATCCGATGATCACATGCTCGGCAGATGTACTGCTTCCTATACCCGAACCGGCGGTCGGCGCCAAACCTGTAGATGTGCACAACTCTCAATTCGCGCAACCTGACAGTCCGATGGCAGGTTCGGCGTGACGAAAACGCCTTTGCACTTGCTGCTCGTCCGCGCAATTATCCGGCGAAACCTTGAAATGGATAGGATGACATGACTGAGAAAGCGATTCTGGCCGATCGGGATGAGTGGGGCGTGGTCACGGTGACGTTCAACCGGCCCCATGTGAACAATGCCTACAATGACGAGTTCATCCAGGGCGTTCTTGACGGCCTGGATATGCTGGAAGAGGATGCGGGATTGAGGGCCGTTGTCCTGCGCGGCAACGGCCGCCATTTCCAGGCCGGTGCCGATCTCAAGTGGATCAATTCCGTGCGTCCGGGTAGCCGTGCCGCCAACCGCGAGGCCTCGCGCAAGACCGCGGCCGTGATCGATCGTCTGAACAACCTGCCGGTGCCGGTGGTGGCCCTGGTGCAGGGCGGCTGCTTCGGTGGCGGTACCGGCGTGATCTCGGCTTGTGATGTGGTGATTGCGGCAGACAACGCCATCTTCTCCATTTCCGAGGTCCGCTGGGGCCTTCATGCCGCGATCATCGTGCCACATCTCAACGATGCGATCGGGGTCCGGCAAGTGCGGCGTTATGCCCTGACCGGTGAACGTTTCGATGCGACCGAGGCCCGGCGTATCGGGCTTGTCCACGAGGTGGTGGCGCTCGACAAGCTGGAGGCGCGTGGGGCGGAAATCGTCAGCCAGATTCTCGAGAACTCGACGTCGGCCATGGCCTTTACCAAGCAGCACATTCTGGAAAGTGCCTGGGGTGGCCTCGATCAGTCCGCGCTCGACTACCTGATCGACAGTCATGCCGCTGCCCGCCAGAGCGCGGATGCGGCGGAGGGACTGGCTTCATTTGCCGAAAAGCGTCAGGCAGCGTGGGCTCCCAAAAAGTAATCGGCTCGAACGCTTGATTGCCTCAGAATTAAAACCCTGCGCTGCAATTGCAGTCGCGGGGTTATTTTCTTGGGGCCAAGGGCAAGGCGCCGGCGTGTTTGACCTGGCCGAGAGCGAAGCTCGATTCGATATTGGCGATGCCGGCAA
>JBKDZY010000333.1:0-4825 GCA_047971765.1 Hyphomicrobiaceae bacterium
GTTTCGGTGTGGGTGTACGATGCGGGAGACTATCCACTGGTCAAGACGCAACTCACCGCCGAGCGCATCAAGGCGGCGTTCCCGGCCCTCATCCAGGGGCCTGTGAAACGCTACGAGCTCGACCAGTTGCACGGACTGAACTTCGTGATGTCCGATGCGCTCGAAGGCGGCGTCAACACGTCGCTGGGCCTCGACAGCCACGGCAAATCCTGGAGCTACCTTATTCTCGATCTCGATATCGAGGTGCCGGAGAACAAGGGCCCTGGTGCCTGACGACGCGTGACACACGGCGCAGGCTTTGCTCTTGTGCCGTTGTGGAAGGGCGGTGGCCGTGCCACCATGTTGACCAGTTTGAATGGTCGCCTGCATCGGACACTGATCCGATGCCGCAGTGGGCGGCGCGTGCGCATCCGGAACGGTGGGCTTCACATCGGGGCGATCTTCACATCGGGCGGCACGCCGAGGCAAGAGTGTTCCCGGCACGACCTCAAACATCGGTTCGGCTGATCATTCCCGTTTGCCGCACCGACAGACACAGGGCAATCGCATGTTCGCAAGACCCATATCCGCAGGTCTCAGGCTCGGTTGCGCCATTCTTTGGATTGCACTGGGTATTTCGGCGGCGCACGCCCGTGTGGCCACGGACTGCTTCAGCCAGGATTTCCAGCGCCGGATTGACGGGTGCACTGCGATCATTGAAAGCCCCGCCACCACGCCGGCCGACAAGGCCGACGCCTACTCGCGGCGCGCACTCGCCTATTCGCTGCGGGGGCAATACGGCTCCGCAATCCAGGACTACGACGCCGCCATCCAGATCGATCCCAACTTCTCGGTCGCGCTCAACAACCGGGCCTGGGCCTACTTCAAGTGGGGACGTGCCGCGGAGGGACTGCCCGACGTGGAACGCTCCCTGCAGATCAATCCCGGCAGCGAGCACACCTGGGATACGCGGGCGCATATTCGCCATTCGATGGGCGACGCCGCCGGAGCCTTCGAAGACTATCAGCGCGCCATGACGATCGGCGGCGCGAAGATGATTCGGATCTATCAGTGCGGCCTGTCGTCTTCAGGCCGCTACAGGGGGCGGCTCGACGGCATCTACTCGGACGAACTCAGGGATGCCATCAAGGCCTGCGCCAGTTCACGGACGTGCGATCCCCTGCCGGAAGACGAGGAATGCCGCGATCCGATGTCATGACGGGCACATCCTTGCCCATGCCCTGACATGTCAATTGCTGGCGCTGCCCTGGCTTTCCTTGCGGCCGGCCCCATTGGCAAGGCGCCGTGCCTCGTGACCGATGGCGACGACGGGGCGCATGAGTTCCTGCGCAAGGGTATGCTCCGTCACCTCGCCATCCCCGATGCCAAAGGTCAGCCGCTCTCGCTTCTTCTCTGGAATGTGGAGCGTGCCGAACATCCAATCCCAGATCGCGAGGGTACCGCCCATATTCTTGTCGAAGTGGATGGGATTGGTGGAATGATGGATCTGATGATGCGCCGGGCTGATGAACAGCCGGCCGAGCGGCCCCGTGAAGGCGATCCAGACATGGGTGTGCTGGAGGTGCGCGATCAGGTAGGTACAGATCACCACCAGGGCGTTGGCGTTGCCGATGGTGAAGATCTCGGGGGATTGACCAAGCGACCAGCGCACGCTGCCATCCGTGACACCCAGGAAGAGGGCAATGGTATTGAAGAACAGCAGGCCCTCGATGGGATGCACGCGCGCGACGGTCAATGGGGTCAAGACCTCCGCAGAATGGTGGACCTTATGCAGTTGCCACAGGAACGGAACGGTGTGGCTGAGGTAGTGGATGATCCAGAAGGCAAGTTCGTAGGCCAGGAACAGGGCGATGGTGAGCAGCACGGTCGCCAGAATGGCTGGCACAGGAGCCGGCTCCGGAGTGCCGAAGGCATTGACGAGCAGGGTGCGCGTTCCGCCACTGACAACGCTATGGGAGATCATGGCGCTCGCCAGCAACGTGCCAAAGACGAACGTATTCATGAGCATCAGCCGCACATCGAGACTGGCTGACCGGGCCAGCAGCCACCGGCGAGGAAAGAGCAGCCGCCTCAACGCCTTCAGGCGCATGTCGCGCCCGAACCGGATATGGCGGCGGCACAGCCAAAGGGTAGCGATCGCCAGGGCTGCCAACAGCGAACCGACCGAGAGGGTGGAGGCCGGGTGGAACAGCGTTGTGGCCACTTCGCGATAGACGAACTGCGCCAGATGCTCCAAGCCTTCGTAGATGTTGTCCAGACGCATATACATCAGCCTCATTCGTCAGCTCACCGAAACTCGACGATCGAGGCTAGTGCACTTTGGCTAACATCGCGTTGATGGCCGGACGCCCGGTGCTCCCCAGCCCTGCGACATTCCCGGACCATGCGAAACCCGACATCAGAGCGGCGGTCACGAGGACTGTGGCCAGAGATCCCCAGGCCAAAGGTGCCAAATCCAAAAACCGTGACGGGCACCACCGCGTGCCAAGAGCCTGATCACTTTCATGTCCCGAGCACGGCTGGTGCCGCGGCATGTCTTGTGCCGCCGGATGATCCGTAATGTGATTATATGATTTTACGAGGCGGTGCTCTTTTTTGACATAAAGTGTTTATAAATGTCGTTCAGTTAGCATTCGCACTCCCTATTCGAACAGGCTTTTCTTCAGACTCCTGAGTCCGGCACATTCAGCATGATCACAACCCGCAACAAGCTTCTCGCCGATCTCGACCGCTGGCAGGCGCAAGGATGGGTTACCCCTGAAGGCGCGAGAGCCATAGCCGACGACCTCGCCAGCCGCCGCAGCACACTGGGCCTCGGCGGTGTCCTGGCCATCCTCGCTGCGATCCTCCTGGGATTCGGCATCATGAGCTTTGTCGCCGCCAACTGGCAGCACATGCCGCGCATTGCCAGGCTGGCGGTGATCGGCGTCGCCGTGTGGGGACAGGCGGGCGCGGCAATCTGGCTGCGCTACAAGGGCCTGAAGGGCTTTTCCGATGCCGCACTGGTCGGCACCGTGGCTGCGTACGGCGCCGGCATCATGTTGATTGCCCAGATGTTCCATATGGATGGGCATCCGCCTGACGCGGTACTGCTGTGGGCCTGCGGCGCGGTTGCGGTCGGGCTGCTGACATGGTCAAACCCCGTTCTTGCGACCGCCCTGGCCTTGTTCTCGGTCTGGAGCGGCATGGAAACCTTCACCCTGTCCTCGCTGATCAAGCCCTCGGTCCATTGGTCCTAGCTGCTGGGCTTGGCGCTGGTGGCGGTCGGGTTTTCACTGACCCGGTGGCGGCAGGGTCTGCATTTCCTGGCGATCACGCTGTCGATCTGGATCATCCAGTTGGGCTACCTGATCGGTCCAAAGATGGAGGCCTTCGGCGGCCATGCGGTGGTGACGATGATCGGCATCGCGCTGATGGCCTTGGGCATGGGCGCCGGACACATCATCGACCAGTGGCGCAAGATCTCAGGCGTGCTCGTATCCTATGGCTTCCTGATCGCGTTCTTCGGTGCACTGGGGATGCAGTTCATTGCCGATTACCGGGGGGAATACACGTTGGCGCTCGGCGGCCTGACGCTGCTTGCCGTGGTCGGTGTCCTGGCCTGGGCCTGGCGTAGTGACAACCGCGGCCTGCTGTGGCTGGCCTATGCGGCGTTCTCGTTCGAGATCTTCGCCCTCTACGTGAAAAAGATCGGCTCGCTGCTCGGCACATCAGCCTTCTTCATGGTGTCGGGACTAATGGTGGCGCTGCTGGCGTTCGTAGCGGTCCGCCTGCACAAACGAGGGCAAGGCAGCATGGAGGTTGCCCAATGAGCCTCACAACCACGGCCAAACGGTGGGCCGACCATCCGTTCGCCTCCATCATCGCGGCAACGGCCATTCTGACCGCCATTCTCGTCTACATGGTTGCCGACCGCGTCATGCTCATCGAAAACGGTCGGGAAGTGGTCCTGAAGGTGCGTCCGGTGGACCCGAGAGACCTGTTCAAGGGCGACTATGTGCGCCTTTCCTATGACATCTCGAGCCTGGGCAACGACGTCATGACGCCAGAAGCGCGTCAGCACTGGACACAGCACATCAAACTGCACGGCGACAGGATCTATGTCGTCCTGGAACAACAGGCCGACACCTCGTGGAAACCGGTCGCGATCAGTGAAACGCTGCCCAAATCGCTACCGCCCAACCGCGTCGTGCTGGCCGGGCACGCGGTAAGGTGGGACCCTTCGCGTGTGCGGTACGGGCTCGAGCGCTACTACATTCCGGAGGGAACAGGCAGAGAGCTGGAAGACCTGGCGCGGAAATCCGAGATGTCGGTCATTGTCTCGGTCGACAGCTCCGGACGCTCGGCCGTCAAGGGTATCGTGCGGGACGGCAAGCACATCTATGAGCCGCCCTTGCTATAGAGAGGGGCATTTCGTGCTCACGCGCCGTACAGGCCGTGCGACCTTCGCGCTCCGCAGGGGCGGCGCTTGCGCCGGGCCGCCGTTGCGGCCAGAGCCGACTTCCGCCGGAAGCGGAAGCGGCTGACTCCGACCCTTGTGCTTTCAGAACGCGATCGTGCTCACGCGCCGTACAGGCCGTGCGGCCTTGGCGCTCCGCAGGGACGGCGCTTGCGCCGGGCCGCCGTTGCGGCCAGAGCATTGCGGCTGGGGTGAAATCTCCTTGAAGCCAATTTTTGCCTGCCAGTTGTATCAGCTAGCCATAAATGACCGGTGAACCGGCTTCTGGGCTGCAATTTGTGCATACCTGTTGTTTGCATTGTTTAAATTATAGGCTTGTTGCTTCTGCGCACTTATGCTGCAATGCAGCATCGGAAGTAGGAGCAA
>JBKDZY010000334.1:0-3115 GCA_047971765.1 Hyphomicrobiaceae bacterium
GTCTAATCACCCGCCTCACGACACCTGCCCAGGTGGCGGAATTGGTAGACGCGCACGGTTCAGGTCCGTGTGCCGCAAGGCGTGGAAGTTCGAGTCTTCTCCTGGGCACCATCGTATGACAGACCCCCGCCTGCGCGGGGGTTTTTCATTTTCAGCAGCAATATCGCAGCCGATACACGAATGTTGCAATTCTGCACCATATTGATGTCTCACGACCACAGCACGGGTTTGTCAGTCGCAAATACCCGCGACGCAGCAATCATGAGATTGAGCCCGCAAGTGCAGGCTGGTCACTTCAAGAGGTATGTTAATCATGAATACTGCTATCCTGACGCCAAAGCGTTTCATCGCGTTTGCCGCCTTGCTGCTCGGGTTGTTTTTCCTAAGCGCCTGCTCTCCATCGACAGCCGATGGACCGCCGACAGATATGATCGAAGTCGAAACCGCCGCCATCAATAGCAACGAAGGTGAGGTCGGCGGATATGTCGAGCCCGTCGTCGAAGCCGCGCCGTTGGGAACAAGCTGGGGAGAGACCGTTTCCTCTTCCGTCGGTGAAGGAAGCTCCAAGCTTGAAAGCCTGCGGCCAACCCAGGTGGTCGAACTGCACTACTCTGCCGATCCGCCTCGTGGGCAGGTCAGCAATGAGATGCTGCTTGTCGACCATCGCCTTGCTGTCCGGGTACTACGCGAAGACGGCACGCCGTGGCCGATTTATAAAGTTGATGGCCAAGTCTATCTGCAAGGTGCGGTGGGTGAACGATACAGCGTCGAACTGGTCAATACGTCCCCGACACGTGACTTCGGGGTCATCATGTCCGTCGACGGGCTGAACGTCAACACGGGCCGACCAGTCAAAATCTGGGGGCCGGGCCTTCAGTTGGCGATTGGCGACTCCTGGCACGTCAAGGGCTTTCGCATCAATGATGACGAGGTTGCCGCCTTCCGCTTCTCTGACCCAAAGGATTCGGTCGCCATGACGCGCGGTTCCGGCTCGGTCAAGGATGCAGGCGTGATCCGCTTCAAGATCTATGACATCTATGTCGAGAAATAGCACGCAAGCACGATCAAGCGCCATGCATTGATCCAGGGCCGCCGATCCACCGGCGGCCTTTTTCGTTACGACAGCGATATCTGCAAGGCGGATCGGGGCCGGACCGGACATGGGCCGCTCTGGACAACTGACACGCTGATTGCGTCATGATGTAATCGGTTGCAACATACGAAAATGTTTCCTACAAACGATTACATTCAGTGTATTCATAATAGCGTGGGGGAGGAACGCGATGCAGACCATAAAGGGGCCGGGCCTGTTTCTGGCGCAGTTCGCTGGCGATGCCGCACCGTTCAACGACTGGGATTCGATCACGAAATGGGCGGCATCGCTGGGTTATGCAGGCGTGCAGGTGCCTTCGGGTGACGCACGGCTTTTCGATCTGGAGCTTGCCGTTTCCTCGCAGGATTGGCGCGACGAATTCCTGGGCACCGCCCGGCAGAACGGCGTCGCGGTGACCGAGCTTTCCACCCATATCCAGGGTCAGCTTGTCGCCGTCCACCCCGCCTATGATGAGGCCTTCGACGCCTTCGCCCCCCCTGCCCTGCACGGCAATCCGGCAGCACGGCAGGAATGGGCGGTCGATCAGGTCGGCAAGACCATCCGCGCCAGCAGCCTGCTTGGGCTGAACGCGATGGCGACATTTTCGGGCGCTCTCGCCTGGCCCTATCTTTATCCTTGGCCGCAACGCGCGCCCGGGCTTGTGGAAACAGCCTTCGACACGCTGGCCGAACGCTGGCTGCCGCTTCTGGATCTGGCCGAAGAAAACGGCGTGGATGTCTGCTATGAAATTCATCCGGGCGAAGACCTGCATGACGGCGTCACCTTCGAGATGTTCCTTGACCGCGTGAACGGTCATGCCCGCGCGAACATGCTTTACGACCCGTCGCATTACCTGCTGCAACAGCTCGATTACCTGCAACATATCGACATCTATCACGACCGCCTGAAGATGTTTCACGTCAAGGATGCCGAGTTCAACCCGACCGGCCGGCAGGGCGTCTATGGCGGCTTTCAGTCATGGGTGAACCGTGCCGGACGCTTCCGCAGCCCCGGCGACGGACAGGTCGATTTCGGGGCAATCTTTTCCAAACTGGCTCAATACGACTTTGCCGGCTGGGCGGTGGTCGAATGGGAATGCGCGCTGAAACACCCAGAGGACGGTGCCCGAGAGGGGGCTGAATTCGTGAAGCAGCACATCATCCGCACAACGCCGCACGCCTTTGACGACTTTGCCGCACAGGGCGCCGATCCGGCAGCCAACCGCCGCATACTGGGGTTGAAACCATGAGCGCGCCAATCCCGCTTGGCATGGTCGGCGGTGGCGACGGTGCCTTTATCGGCGCGATCCACCGCATTGCCGCACGCATGGATGGGGAATTCCGGCTGGTCGCGGGCGCTCTGTCGTCAAAGCCGGACAAGGCGCGGGCCTCGGCCGAAGCGCTCGGGCTGGACCGCAGCTATACCGACTATCGCGAGATGGCCCGCGAGGAGGTCGCCCGGCCCGATGGCATCCGCGCCGTTTCGGTCGTGACACCCAATCACCTGCATGCGCCGGTCTCGATCGCTTTTCTTGATGCCGGCATCAATGTGATCTGCGACAAGCCCCTGACCGCGACGCAGGAAGATGCGGCCAGACTGGCCGAGGCCGCCGCCCGTAGCAAGGCCCGCTTTTTTCTGACCCATAACTACGGCGCACATCCCATGGTGCGCGAGGCCCGTGCCATGGTCGCCGAAGGCGCGCTTGGCCGGCTTCGGCTTGTGCAGGCAGAATTTCTGCAAGGTTGGTTGTCCGAGGATGTGCACAACAAGCAGGCCGACTGGCGCACCGATCCGGGCCTGTCCGGCGCGGGTGCCATCGGAGATATCGGCACCCATGCCTGGCAATTGGCAGAATTCGTGACCGGGCAGACGCCGGCACGCCTTTCAGCCGACTTGTCCAGCATGGTCGATGGCCGTCGCGTGGACGACGACGCGCGCATTGCGTTCCGCTATGACAGCGGCGCCAAGGGCGGGCTTTGGGCCAGTCAGGTCGCCGTGGGCCAGGACGGCAGTCTGTCCTTG
>JBKDZY010000335.1:0-3651 GCA_047971765.1 Hyphomicrobiaceae bacterium
TAGAGAACACCACGAGATCAACCCGCGCGAGCCTGCCGCCCGAGTGCCAGCCTCGCCGACGCCGCCTGCGAGACATGCTCCATGAAATTCACGCTTTCCTGGTTGAAGGACCACCTGGAGACCGATGCCTCCCTGGAGGAACTCCACAAGACGCTCGACCAGATCGGCCTTGAGGTCGAGGCCATCGAGGACATTTCGGAAAAGCTGGGAGCCTTCACGATCGCGCGTGTCGTTGATGCGAAACAGCATCCGAACGCCGACAAGTTGCAGGTGCTCCAGGTGGAGGTCGCGCCCGGCCAGCCCACCGTCGAGGTCGTCTGCGGGGCCCCCAACGCGCGCACCGGCCTTGTCGGCGTATTCGCGCCCTTGGGCACACACATCCCCGGCACCGGCATCACCCTCGAGAAGCGGCCCGTCCGCGGCGTGGTCTCCAACGGCATGATGCTCTCCGAGCGGGAGATGCAGTTGTCTGACGACCACGAAGGCATCGTCGACCTCGACGCCGCGCTCACGGAGAACGTCGGCAGGCGCTATGTCGATGTCCTTGGGCTCTCCGATCCCGTGATCGAGATCAAGCTCACCCCCAACCGGCCGGATTGCACCGGCGTGCGCGGCGTCGCCCGTGATCTTGCTGCCGCCGGCCTCGGCACGCTGAAGCCTGAGCGCCAACCGCCGGGCGTCGAAGGCGATTTCGATTGCCCCGTCGATATTCTCCTGGAATTTCCGGACGGCGACACCACGCCTTGCCCATGTTTCGCCGGCCGCTACATCAAGGGCATCAAGAATGGCCCCTCCCCGGCCTGGATGCAGAAGCGGTTGAAGGCCATCGGCCAGAAACCGATCAACGCCGTCGTCGACGTCACGAACTACATTTCGATCGACCGCGGCCGTCCGCTGCACGTCTATGATGCCGACAAGCTCCATGGCGCCATTCGCACCCGCCTGGGCCGCAAGGGTGAGAGCTTCCTCGGCCTCAACGGCAAGGACTACGACTGCGACGACACCATGTGCGTGATTGCCGATGAGCGCGCCGTTCTGGGCTTCGGCGGCATCCTCGGCGGCGAGGACACCGGTTCGACCGAGACCACCACCAACATCCTGATCGAATGCGCCTATTTCGATCCTGTCGGCACCGCAACCACGGGCCGCAAGGCCAACATCCAGACGGATGCCCGCTATCGCTTCGAGCGTGGCGTCGACCCGGCTTTCGTCGAACCCGGGCTGGATCTCGCGACCGCCATGATGATGGAAGTGGCCGGCGGCAAACCATCAAGACGCAGGATTGCCGGTAAGCCACCCGTCAAGCCGCTGACGGTGGATTTCGAGTTTTCGCGCATCGAGAAGCTGATGGGCATCAAGCTCCCGGACGAGATGATCCGCGGCACGCTGGAAGCCCTGGGTTTCGCCATCGCAGGCACCGGCCCGAGGTTCAAGGTGACCGTGCCGCCCTGGCGCCCGGACATCAATGGCAGCGCCGATCTGATCGAGGAGGTCGCTCGTATCGCCGGCCTCGAATCGATTGCATCCGTGCCCCTGCCGCGCCTCGACAACGGCGTGACGCGCGCCACCCTGACCCAGGGCCAGAAGCGTGTCCGCCGTGCGCGCCGCAGCCTCGCCTCGCGCGGGTTCGTCGAGGCCATCACCTGGTCGTTCATCAGGCACGAGGAAGCCATCCATTTCGGTGGCGGCGCCGAGGCCCTGGAACTCGCCAATCCGATTTCGTCTGAAATGACAACGATGCGCCCCGGCCTTCTGCCGGGCCTGCTGGCCGCCGTCCACCGCAACAACAACCGCGGCTTCGCCGACGTATCCCTGTTCGAGGTTGGCCAGGCCTACAGCGGCGACAAGGAGACTGAACAGGCAACCATCGCTGCCGGTATCCGCGCGGGCGCCACTGGCCTTCTCGGCGCGGGACGCGACTGGGAAGGCGCAGCCCGCCCCGCCGGCATGTTTGCCATCAAGGCCGATCTGGTGGCGCTGATGACTGCCCTCGGCTTCGACCCCGGCCGGGCACAGATCACCCGCGACGCGCCAGACTGGTATCACCCCGGCCGATCGGGCACCCTCCGCCTTGGCCCAAAGGTCATTCTTGCCCATTTCGGGGAACTGCACCCGGCGACGCTCAAGTTGATGGACGTCTCGGGACCGGCAGCCGCGTTCGAGGTGTTCCTCGACGCCTTGCCGCCAGAACGGCGCAAGACCCGCGCCAGGCCGCCGCTCGCTGTGTCCGATCTTCTGCCGATCACGCGCGACTTCGCTTTCCTGCTGAAGAAGGACGTGGCCGCCGGCGATGTCATCCGCGCGGCGGAAAAAGCCGACAAGGCGCTGATTTCCGGCGTCAAGGTGTTCGACGTATTCGAAGGCGGCAACCTTGCCGCAGACCAGAAGTCGCTCGCCATCGAAGTGACGCTGACACAGAGCGAAAAGACGTTGAACGACGAGGAAATCGACGCCATTTCGAAGAAAATCGTCGCCGAGGTCAACAAGGCGACCGGTGGCGAAATTCGCGGCTGATCAGCGGACCCGGCAGTCCACGGCACCACTGTGCTGCCGTGCGCCAGGAGCTGGATCAACCAGTGAGCGCAACACCGGCAACCATCACTGGCGGGCGCGGGCTTGCGCAATCGCAGTCCAGACACGCGCTGGCGTCACTGGCATCTCGATGTCGCCGTCACGCACGCCGAGAGGAGCCAACGCATCCCGCACCGCCGCCATGATGGCAGGCAGCGGCCCGACCGTGCCACTTTCGCCGACGCCTTTCACCCCCAGCGGATTGCAGGTTGCCGGGGACGGCGCCAGGATGGACGTGAAGTGCGGCAGATCCCGCGCACGCGGCAAGGCATAGTCCATCAGCGAACCGGCCACGAGCTGACCGCTTTCCGGGTCGTAGGTGCCGTTCTCCATCAGCACCTGCCCGAACCCCTGCGCGAGCGCACCGTGCACCTGCCCTTCGGCCATCTCGTGATGGATCACCCGGCCGCAGTCATCGACCGCCACGAAATTGACCACCGTCACAGCGCCGGTCTCGGGGTCGATATCCACCTCGGCGACGTGACAGCCGCCCGGCCAGGAATTCTCGGACTCGATCCGCGCCTCGACCTCGATCTCATCCGCCGGGTTTGAAACAAGATCTCCCAGGCTCATCGCATGGTTGGTACCCGGAACGCTGAGCCATCCATCCGCATAAGCGACAGAGGCGACGTCCACGCCGAACCGGTCGGCCGCCCTGGACTTCAGGTCGGCGATCAGGCCGAGAGCGCTCTGGCGAATGGCAAGCCCCGCCATCTGCGTCGAACGAGACGCCGAGGCGCCGCCACCATCCTCGAACCCGGTGCTGTCGGCAGGCGCCAGCACGATATTGTCGGCGCCAATCCCGAGCTGCTCGTCGGCCAGCATCGCGAAGATGGTTTCATGACCCTGCCCGCTCGCGCCAAGTGTGGTGCGTACCTGAACCACACCTCCTGGCTTCAGGCGCATCTTGGCGCGCTCGTTCGGCACCCCGCCCGAAATCTCGACAAACATGCCGACGCCACCACCGCGAAGCATACCCTTGACCTTGGCGACCATCTTCCGCTGCGCCAGCCCTGACCAGTCGGCCGCAGCCAGTGCACGGTCCAGAAGGTCCGGAAAGTCACCTGAGCAGTAGCGCAT
>JBKDZY010000336.1:0-2558 GCA_047971765.1 Hyphomicrobiaceae bacterium
CGGCATTCTGCAGGACCTGCAGGGTCCGAAAATCCGCATCGCGACGTTGAAGAACGGGCCGATTACGCTGGAGACGGGCAAGGAACTCAGGTTTCACATGGGCACGACACCGGGCGATGCGAGCGAAATCGGCCTGCCGCATCCGGAAGTGTTCGAGAACATGCTGCCGGGTCATCGCATCATGATCGACGATGGCAAGCTCCAGCTCGAATGCCTCAGTGTCGCGAACGACACCATCAAAGCCCTCGTCGTGGTGGGCGGGATGCTATCTGACCGCAAGGGCGTGAACCTGCCGCAGGCGGAACTCTCGATCTCGCCGCTGACGGACAAGGACCGCAAGGACCTGGCGTTCGGGCTGGAGCTTGGGGTCGACTGGGTGGCCCTGTCGTTCGTGCAGCGGCCAAGCGACGTGATCGAGGCGCAAAGCCTGATCCAGGGCCGGGCTGGCATCATGGCCAAGATCGAGAAACCAGCGGCACTCGGCCGGATCGAGGACATCATCGCGCTGGTGGCTGCGGTGATGGTGGCGCGCGGCGATCTCGGCGTCGAGATTCCGCCCGAAGACGTGCCCGGGCGCCAGAAAGAGCTGATCCGGTTGTGCCGGCATGCCGGCAAGCCGGTCGTCGTTGCGACGCAGATGCTCGAATCCATGATCAAGTCGCCGTCGCCGACCCGGGCGGAGGCTTCCGACGTTGCAACCGCCATCTACGACAGCGCGGACGCCGTGATGCTGTCGGCGGAATCGGCGTCAGGCGACTGGCCGGTCGAGGCGGTCTCGATGATGAATCGCATCATCGAGCACACCGAGCGACACAAGCTCTACCGTTCGATCATCGAAGCCCTGCAGCCCGCGCCCGAGCACACGACCGCCCACGCCGTGGCGGCGGCGGCGGCGGATATCGCCGATGCCATCGGTGCATCGGCCATTGTCGCCTATACCTCGAGCGGCACCTCGGCCATGCGGGCGGCGCGCAAGCGTCCGGAGGTGGACATCATGAGCCTGTCGCCGACGGCGACCACGGCGCGGCGCCTGACGCTGCTTTGGGGCACCCACAGCCTCGTGGCCGAGGACATTGCCACCTATGACGAGATGGTCGAAGTGGCCAAGGCCCATGCGCTGAAGGAAGGCTTTGCGAAGGAAGGCGAGCGCATCGTGATTGTCGCCGGCATCCCCTTCGGCCGGCGCGGCAGCACGAACAACGTGCGCGTGGCACGGCTTTGATCCACTCGTCGATGCGAAAAGTGCGCTGAGACCATGACCGGCTCCCATGGCGGAGACGCTTGCGCGGCGCTTCCACATGGTTCTTTTTCGTGCCGCAGAGTCCGAATGACAGAATGGCAGATTTTGCGTCATACTGGGGTCATTCCGACACGTTTTTCTACCAGTGATAGTGTTTTTGTAGCAAATCCTAACATTTACTTTAAGCCATTGATAAACTACAGAAACTCTTATTTACTTTGGAGTCACAACTCCCCCTGTGCAAGGCCCTCCGATTGAATTATGAAAGTTGGCAGCAAGCCCGCTGGCGTCGTTATCAAATACTCGGCTTGTCTGTCGCGCAGTCAGCCAAAAGCCACCAGCTTCCTGATCACATCTCGATACTGACGATCATGGAAACATTGCAAGGCGGCTTCCGTAGAGCGCGATTTGTGAGGCGTGAATGCTCATCAGTTCGTCCGAAGTCAATTTCGCCCGCAAACGCCTGGCTGTCGGCGGCAGTTTCGTCACAGTGTCGGCCATCATGGCCGAATTGGCCCTGGTCGTTTCGGCTTCAATCGTTGCCGGTTGTGCCTGGCACGAGATCAACTATGGCGTTTCGGGAGACCTTGGCACGTTCGCCGGTGTCGGGCTCCTCACGGGGCTGTTCTATACGCTGCCGTTCATTTTCCGCTCCGGCTATCGGATCGAGACATTGACGGGCGGCCTGCGGGGAACGGCCCGCATCCTCAACACCTGGATCTATGCGTTCTTCTGTCTCGCGGCGCTGGCCTTTCTCACGAAGACAACGGGTTCGGCCTCGCGCGGTTCGCTGGCCCTCTTCTTCGTCATCGGCGGCATCAGCGTGGTGGCCGGCATCAAGGTCATCGAGGCCTGTGTCACGCGACTTGCCTGCATGGGCGCCCTGGCGGCACGCCGGATCATCGTGGTCGGGCGTGACGAGGACGTGAAGCGATTCACCACGATGCGCGTCACCCCAAAATCAGGGATCGCGGGTGCGGCAAGCGCCATATTTCCGGAGACCGAGAACGAGGGGCAAGTCGCGCCGAACGTGGTCGAGACGCTGGTACGCGACGCAGTGCAACGAGCCCGCAACATGGACGTCAAGGACGTCATCATCCTGGCCCAGGACGGGCAAACGCATACCTCGCTGGCCAGGATGGCGGATCGTTTCCTCGACCTGCCGGTGGCGGTTCATCTCGCCCGCACGTCACTGACCGAGCAGTTTCCTCATATTTCCATCGGTCAACTGGGCTCGATACGCACGCTGACCCTCAGGCCTGCACCGCTCAGCACACTCCAGCTTGGCGTAAAGCGTGCGCTGGACCTTACTGCGGCG
>JBKDZY010000337.1:0-1911 GCA_047971765.1 Hyphomicrobiaceae bacterium
CTGCCGCAGGCCGCCTGAGCTTCACCCATTCCATCCCATTCGGCTCGGCCATACGCCGGGCCATGTCATGTCCGGAGACCGTCATGGCTGACTATTACACGCACTTTTCCTGCCTGCTTGACGTGGGCACCCCCGAAAACGCTGCCCGCGCGCTTGATCTCTACAACGCTCTGGCGGATGACAATGCCGCCGAAGACCCGCCATCGGAAGGCTTCCTGCTCTCGATCCAGCCAGAACATGGCGGCACGCAACTCTGGATGCGCGATGATGTCACCGGCGATCCCGAGCATGTTGTCCAATTCGTCAAACGCTGCGCCACCGAGTTCGGCCTGACGGGGCTATGGGGCCTTCAATACGCAAACAGCTGCTCGAAGCCGCGCATCGACGGATTTGGCGGCGGCGCGCATGTTCTCGATCTCGCCACAGGCGAAACCGTGGACTGGATCTACACCGATGGCTGGCTTTCCTCGGTTCTGGAAGGGAGAGATCCCTATGCCTGAGATCATCGAAACCACCGTCTATCGCTTGGGCGAATTGTCCGATGCGGCGAAGGACAAGGCCCGCGCCTGGTATCGTGAGGGCGGATTCGACTATGACTGGTACGATGCGGTCAATGAGGATTTCCAGCGCATCGCGGAAATCCTCGGGCTGAACCTCAAGACCCGCACCGTCCGGTTGATGGGCGGCGGCACACTGCAAGACCCCTGCATCTGGTTCCGGGGCTTCTGCTCGCAGGGCGACGGTGCGTGCTTCGAGACCTTCTATTCCTACCGGAAGCATGCGCCGCGCCTGATCCGGGAATATGCCCCGCAGGACACCGAACTGCATCGCATCGCCGACGCCCTTCAGGCGATCCAGCGCCGCAACTTCTATCAGCTTCGCGCCGAGGCCAACCATCGCGGCCATTATTATCACGAATACTGCATGTCGATCTCGGTCGAGCGCTACAGCCCGACCTGGCAGGACATGACCGCCGATGCCGAGGAGACGATCATCGAGGCGCTGCGCGATCTGGCTCGCTGGCTCTACCGCCAGCTTGAGCGCGAATATGATTATCTATCCTCGGACGAAGTGGTCGACGAAACCATCGCCGCCAATGAATATACCTTCACCGAGGGCGGTCGCCGCTTCGGATGATCCTGAGATGACGCTGACCAGCGCCCCGCCGTCCGGTCGGGGCGCTTTTTTTATGCTGCGCTTTGAGAGTGAGAGGTGGGCCGGGAAGGGTCAGGTCCGGGTGGTCGAGAGAGAGCGCTGTCCGGGCTTGTCCTTCCCGCTCTCCTGAGGTTCCCGACATGAACATGGTTTTCTCCGTGGCCGATCCGGTCACGCCGCTGGCGGCTGCGCCCGCGATCCTGGCTGCGGCCAATCTTCTGCTCCCCCATCTCGAACGCGGTCAGCGCGTCGATGCCGTGATATTGCGCGGTGCTATGGAAACGGCCTTCGGCGCGTCCGACGCTACCGGCGCGTGGGACTGGAAGCTGGCCTATGAGGCGTGCGAAGTCGCGACCGTCCTTTTCTTGCGTAAATACGGAAAGGCGCTTTTCCGTAAAGCCGCGTCTCCGGCTGCACGGATTTCCGTGCTGGCAAAGATCGCGGCGCTGTTGCCGACGCAGACCCGGCGCTCCGAGGAAAGTCAGAACTTTCAGCAGTTCAGTACGCCTCTGCCGCTGGGCCTTGCCGCTCTGACAGCCGCCGCGATCACGCCTAATGACAGGGCTCTGGAACCGTCCGCAGGCACCGGCCTTCTGGCGATCCTGGCGCAGACTATCGGCGGCTCACTGATTCTCAACGAACTGGCCGAGACCCGCGCCGATCTTCTGGGCCAGCTCTTTCCGACCTTTGCCGTCAACCGGTTCGACGCCGCCCAGAGCGACGATCATCTGGCCCCGGATGCCGTCCCGTCCGTGG
>JBKDZY010000338.1:0-2255 GCA_047971765.1 Hyphomicrobiaceae bacterium
CGATAACCTGCTCGGCGGTCATCTGGAGCTTCCACTTGCGATGCACGGGGCTGGTGGAAAGGAAGGAGTGGATGCGGGGCCGCTTGGCGAACTTCACGGCCTCGCCGGCTCGGTCGATATCGGCAAAGCTTGACCGCGAAAGACCGCAGACCACCGAATTCTTGACCAATTTGGCGATCTCGCAGACCGCCTCGAAATCACCGTTGGACGAAATCGGAAAACCCGCTTCAATGATATCCACGCCCATTTCATCGAGGACGGCAGCCACGCGGAGCTTGTCTTCCAAGGTCATGGCGGCACCGGGCGATTGTTCGCCGTCACGCAAGGTCGTGTCGAAGATGAGAACGCGATCCTTCGGGTCCTTGCCAGCGTTGGCGGCGATCATCTCGGCGGTATCGTGTTTTCCCGTCGTGCTCATTTGCTCGATCCGTTCATTCTGCCAGCGACTATCGAGAGCTGGCGTTGATCCATCAGCTCGTTGGTGTCGATCCCCTGAGCACCACCTCGGCACATATGGTCGAGGCGACTACCGGCTCAGGGGCTGGTAAGCAGAAGGTCGAGGCCAAGCAGGTGCGCAACCGGGCCAGTGAAGGCTCCGATCTGTCCAGTTGCCAAATTGGCTGGATGCGCGCGGGTCATCGTGACTTTCTCATTGGCGGCATTCAAACGGCCACCACTGCCTGGATGGCGGAGAATAAACCTGACCTGAAGGACAATTGCAAGCAGCGATTGGCGCAAAATCCCGCCGCAGGCTCAGGCACCCTGCCCGACCCCATTCCGTAACACCATCAATTCTTGTGTATTTTTCCCCGATGGAAATAGCGCCGGAAGGAACCACCCGTGCCGCGTCGGGGTGGGAGGTGTGGCGGTGCGGCAGCAAATGGATCCTTCCGGCGTGCTCCCGGATGCCCCTCCCGTTAAGGCGAGACGGCCGGTTGCAGCCGGAACGGTGACATAGCGGGGTTTGTCACCGTTCCGGCCGAAGCAATGGCACCCAGGACGTGCCCGATGCACTGCTCCGTTCCTGAAACGAGTTGGCCATGAGCAGGCTTCCGCGCAACGATACCCGTTGCGCCAGGACAGCCCGGCAAGCAGCCAATGTGCTCCGACGCAGCCGCCCAGGGCCGGTCAAGGCACGCGAATTTGGTGTTTAGATCCCCCTTCAATCACCCCGTCCAGCCGACGCCCCTTGTCGGCTCCGATGCCGTGTCCCCCGGCGATCAGACAATTAAATATTTGGCGAAGAAGGTGCCCGTACAGCGGCCAAAGATTGGCGATTTCTTGTCGGTTCGATCAACTGATGTGCATATTCGGAAATAGTGCTCACGTGAGCATAGCTGATCGTGTCGCGATATATCGACGGTTATTGGTTTTACACCAGGACGGCAGGGCTCTTGAACCGAGAAAAACGCTCCCTGTACTTATTCTCAATGCTTATGAAACATTTGCGCATCATAGGGCCTGCCCCGACACGGTTAGATTGACTGTCCGACAGGGGGTGGCCTGTGACTTCATCCTGCGAACAATTACGCATCATGTTACCGCCACTCTCGCCTCGGCTGTGTTGCGGCATATCAATCCTGCTCCCACCCGGCGAACCATGTTCTCATCATCGTTCTGCCTCAATGCGCGCGACTCGCGCGCCGACTAACGTGCGCTCCGACAACCACACGGCTTTGCCGCGTCCAGAATGCCGCAGCGACGGAGGCTTCCCGTGGCGTGACAGGGCCCGCTCCGGGCTTGCGAACTTGCGTCCAAGCGGTCAGTGTCCGCACACACACCCAACCTGGCAGAATCCCTCGTGTCGAGCTTCGACCTCAAACACCTGAAAATCCCCAGCCTCTCGGGCGCCGCGGACCTGTTCACCGACCTTACGACGCCAACACTGAGGCTGGGCGTGACCGGGCTCGCCCGTGCGGGAAAAACGGTTTTCATTACGGCTTTCGTGCGCAACCTGACCCGCGGGGGACGCCTTCCCTTTTTCCAGGCCGCTGCCGAGCACCGGATCGAGCGCGCCTACCTCGAACCGCAGCCTGACCATGACGTGCCACGGTTCGCCTACGAGGATCATCTGGAGGCGCTGGCAAAGGAACCCGCACAGTGGCCGGAAAGCACCCGTCGCATTTCAGAGCTCAGGGTTACGGTTGAATACCGCTCGACCAATGTCTTCTGGCGGCAACTCGGCCTGCGCCGCCTGCATATCGATATTGTCGATTACCCGGGTGAATGGCTGATCGACCTTGCCCTGCTCGACC
>JBKDZY010000339.1:0-1875 GCA_047971765.1 Hyphomicrobiaceae bacterium
CATTTGACCGCGATCCCGTTGTCGGCTGGCTTGTCATCGTTGGCGGTCCCGGGCTGGGTGCTTTTCGCCCAATCCATGAAGGCAACAATACCGTCGGCCGCAGTGCCAATCAGCGTATTGCCATAGACTTCGGCGATGAAGCCATTTCATCGGAAGAGCAAGCCTATATCCGCTATGACTCGACCGACCGGACATTCCTGTTCGTACCCAATCTGACAAAAACCAACGTTGTCGCTGTCAACGATCTTCGCCCCACGGCAGCCGTGACATTGAATGCAATGGATGTCATCACTATGGGGCGAACCCAACTGGTGTTCGTTCCCTTCTGCGGACCAGATTTCGACTGGTCGGAGATCAGCGACGCCACATCATGAGTCTGCCTTTCAAAACCGCCAGTAGATCCATCAAAGGTGCCCGGCCCTACCAGGAGGATGCGGCGGTCATCTGGCCGGATGCCCATGCCTCCGATCAGTCCCCGCCGGCCGGGCAACTTGGCGCTCACACTCTGATCGCAGTTTTGGCGGACGGAATGGGCGGCCACACCGGCGGTGCATTGGCCAGCACCACCGCTTGCACCAGTTTCCTGCACGGATACACGACTGAAACCGCCACCGTGCGCGACCGCCTGCGCGCCGGCCTCTTTGCAGCGAACCATTCGATTGAACGCAAGGTGGAGGAAAAGCCCGCATTGTCGGGGATGGGTTCGACACTCGTCGGCACCGCCTTCACAGCTGCTGGCCTGGAATGGGTCAGCGTCGGCGACAGCCCGCTTTATCTCTTCCGCCGTGGCGAAATTGCGCTACTTAACGAAGATCATTCGCTTGCGCCGGCACTCGACGAGATGGCCGCAACAGGCAAGATTACAGCCGAACAAGCCAAATCAGACCCTCGCCGTCATATGCTACGTTCGGCAGTCACTGGTGACGAACTTGATCTCGTCGATCTCTCGCAAAAACCACTCTCTCTCGAAGATGGTGATATCATCCTGCTGGCCAGTGACGGCATCCACGCACTTCAGCATGACGAACTCGCCCGCATCATTGCAGCCTACGCAGGCGATGGTCCGGACGCGATAGCTGACGCCTTGATTCGCGGAGTCGAAGCAATTCGCGATCCCCACCAGGACAACACCACGGTGGTCGTCATCGCGCCCGACTTGATCGAGAGCACCGGGCACTCCTCAGAACAGCCCTCAGGCACCCCCACTTGAAACCGCCGATCCCGCGGGCTCGATAGTCGGCACAACCGCAATTCCGCTGGTCCGGCGAAAGCAGCGGCAGCCTCGGTCAGCGCCTGATCTCGCCACCCGTGACCCGTTTCACCTCAGCGATCACCTTTGCCGACACGGTTTCGATGTCAGCATCCGTCAGCGTCTTGTCCTTCGGTTGTAACGTCACCTCGATGGCCAACGATTTCCTGCCATTGCCGAGACTTGCACCCTCGAACTCGTCAAACACTCCAACATCGACAATCATCGCCTTGTCGGCGTTCGCAGCTGCCCGAACAACATCGGCAGCCGGCACACTGTCATCCAGCACAAATGCGAAGTCGCGCCGGACCGGCAACAGGTCTCCCGACGCCAGCGCAGTTTTCGCTCGCGGCTTTCTCTTTTCAGGTGGCAGCGCATTGAGGAAAATCTCGAACGCTGCAACCGGCCCCTCGACATCAAGTGCCTTCAACAGGCTTGGATGCAATTCACCGAACTGTGCCAGTGCGATCTTAGGCCCTAAGCGCAGTGTGCCCGACCGCCCCGGATGATACCAGGCGGGAGCATCGCGGGTAATCGGCGCCCGCGACAGATCCATACCCAACACCGCCAACGCCGCCATCACGTCCGCCTTGACATCGAACACTTCAGCAACCGCTGCAGCCCCG
>JBKDZY010000340.1:0-3045 GCA_047971765.1 Hyphomicrobiaceae bacterium
CAATCTGCAGGGCAACGAAGCGTGCCGACGTCCCCTGCTTCACCCGGAGCAGGACAGCCTTGCGGCCGACATCGCGAGCCTTCTTGACACCGGCTGCAACGTCAGCCGGCGACTTCACGACCACGCCCTGCACCTCCAGGATGACATCTCCGGTCTTGAGGCCCTTCACCGCGGCATCCGAGTCGCCATCGACATCCTTGATCACCACACCGCCCTTCGCTGTGGCACCGGCCGGCTCAACCGCGAGCTTCAACCCGAGAGATGCCAGCTCCGTTGTGGGCTCGGGCTTCTGCGGCGCTGCCGGAGCCATCGCCACGTTCGGATTGCTCGGGAACGTGCCAAGCTTGACGGAGAGGTTTTCTGTTCGTCCATAGCGGCTGACCTTCAGCGCGGCGGTCGAACCCGGCGCGATATCGCCGATCTTGCGGGCGAGGTCGCGGCTGTCTTCTACCTTGCTGCCATTGACGCTCAGGATCACATCGCCAACCTTCAAGGATGATTTCGACGCCGGCCCATTTGGCGTGATGTCGTTGACCAGGGCCCCGTGCGGCTCGCTCAGGCCGAGGCTCGCGGCCTTGTCCTCATCGACGCTCTCGATCTTGACACCCAGCCACCCACGGCTGACGGTCTTGTTGGTCTTGAGCTGCTGGACAACGTCCTTCACTGTGCTCGCCGGAATGGCGAACGCAATGCCGACACTGCCGCCGGACGGGCTGTAGATCGCCGTGTTGACGCCGACAACTTCGCCATTCAGATTGAACGTCGGACCACCCGAGTTGCCCCGGTTAACTGCGGCATCAATCTGCATGTAGTCATAGGGACCTGATCCGATGTCACGGCTCAACGCCGACACGATGCCGGCGGTGACCGTACCGCCGAGACCGAACGGATTGCCCACGGCAAGCACCCAGTCACCGACCCGCACCGGCTTGTCCGCGAACTTGACGGTCGGGAACGACCGTTTGGGATTGACGATCTTCAGGAGCGCCACATCCGTGCGCGGGTCCGTACCGATCAGTTCGGCATCGAGTTTCTCGTGATCATCGAAGCTCACCTGGATCTTGCTGGCATTGGCGACGACATGGTTGTTCGTCACCACATAACCGTCAGGTGAAATCACGAAACCGGAACCCTGGGCGGCCGTCCGCCGGCGCGGGGTCGCTTTCGGGCTGCCGAACTGGCGCGGCAGGTTCTTGAAGAACTCGTTGAGAGGATGATCGTCCGGCAACTCCGGAAAGGCATCCGAACCACCAGGACCACCGGAAGCCACCTTCGGACCGCCACCCGAGGTGACGTGAATGCTGACAACCGCGGGTTTCACCTTGTCCACGATGTCGGCAAACGTCAGCGGTGCCCGTCCGAACGGCGTCTGGATGGACCCTTGATCTACCCGCTGGGCGTGTGCCGCTTCAGGCACGACAATTGGAGACGCGAGGAGTGCAACCGCCGACAGAAGACCAGCCGCGCCCAGCATCCTGGCCGCCGGACGCAGCGCTGCCGCACCCCTTGTTGCCTCCGTCAAACGTGTTGAGACCTGTGTCATGAATGGCACCTTTCGAAATTTTCAGCTCAATCTGGCCGTACGGATCGTTGTATAATCGCGTGCTCCTTACAGCCGCCTTGCTATGCCATTAACTTTTGGTAATTCGGAGACATGGATTCGTGCACGGACGAGCGAACCTGGGGAGCAACAGGACGTGATCCGTCTGACTGACATCGTGAGCCTCCACAAACGCTTCACAAGCCCTGTGTCAGGCCGCGCCAGAACCCGTATGCCAACGGCATCGCCCCGTTTGCCGGTACGTGTTGCCTCAATGGCCGCGGCACTGTCTGTTGCGGCAGGGTCCGCATCCGCCACCAGTCTCGCAACCACCAGATCCGTCCCCGGCACCGCTCATCCCACCATTGCGCCAATTCCCGTTGCCGTATTCGGCGCCGACGACAGGCGCACGCCGCCACGTCGCCTCAAAGGCGTCGCCGACCAGATCGGATTGTTTTTCTCCAATACCGCACGCACCGTCTGCACCGCATTCTGCGTTGCCCCGCGCGTTGTCGCCACCGCCGCCCACTGCCTGGCACAGAAGGAGGGCAAGCCCGCTCACCTCTCGGAATTCATGTTTGCACGCGGCTATGACCGCCGCCGCGAGTTCGTGCATGTGGAAGGCTTCACCACCAGTTCCACAGCACAGAGCGTCCTGACCGGCGAATTTCATCACCGTATCAAGCCGCCAATCGACGCCGCCCATGACTGGGCACTGGTACGACTGAGCAGTGATGCCTGTCCCCATGGCGGCATCCCCGTAACACCGCTCTCCACCGATGACGTCATAGCGGCATCGGACGCTGGCCGCATTTTCCAGCTCTCCTATCACCGCGACTGGACACAATGGCGCGTCGCCTATTCCAAACCCTGCTTCGTGTCGCGAGACTTCAACACCGTGCAGTGGAGCACCATCGCGCCGGACTTCATGGATGCCGACCAGATGATTTTCCACCAGTGCGACACCGGTGGCGCATCGTCGGGCTCCCCCATGCTGATGACCGGTCCACGCGGGGTGTCCGTCGTGGGAATCAACGTTGGCACCTATGTCCAGGCCAAGGTCTTGAGCGAGCACGGAAAGGTGACCATGCGCGAACAGGCCGAGACCGTGGCCAATACGGCGGTTTCGGCCCGCGCCTTTGCCGGGCGCATCACCACATTCCGCGGCGCCGCCATTCTCGCTTCCGGCGATCCCATCCGCCAGCTCCAGCGCCAACTGGCCGCGCAGAACTTCTACCGGGCCAGAATTGACGGCAGCTATGGCCCCATCCTTCGAGCTGCAATCCAGGGATACGAGCGCACAAACAAGCTTCCGGTCATGGGTGTTCCAACGGTCGCGCTACTTCACCGGCTCACCATGCAGGCGCAGACCGGCTTTGGCCGAATTGCGCCAACCAGCGCCCACCAGCATACCCCGGCCCCGACCAATCAGTAGCAGCCTGCAACGACCAAGTCCGATTTTGCCGGAATTGGTCGTCTAGAAGCGCCGCTCCAACAACCTGGCA
>JBKDZY010000341.1:0-1723 GCA_047971765.1 Hyphomicrobiaceae bacterium
CCGGAGCCCTACCCGTCGTGGGGGCGGATGCTGTCAGAGTCGGCGGCTGAATACGTGCGGACGGCGCCGTGGCTCGTGATCTTCCCCGGTATTGCAATCAGCCTTGCGGTGTTCGGAACGAACCTGCTCGGTGATGCGGTTCGCGACATTCTTGATCCCAGGCAGCGGGGTTGATGCACATGAATTCGCTTCATAACCGCTCTCACGCTAATCGAGGAGCAACGGTGTGACGGAAACGGTGACGACTTCCGCCAACTCTGCGGCTGGACAACAGCACCAGGACAAGCTGCTCAGCGTCGAGGATCTGCGGACGTATTTCTTCACCAGGCAGGGTCTGGTGAAGGCCGTCGACGGGGTTTCATTCTCGCTCAAGCCGGGTGAGACGCTGGCAATCGTGGGCGAGTCGGGTTGCGGCAAATCGATCACGGCGTTGAGCCTGATGCGGCTTGTGCCCAACCCGCCGGGGCACATCGTCGAAGGCAGCAAGGTGGTGCTCGATGGTGTCGACCTGATCACGCTCAGCGAAGATCAGATGCGAGGCGTGCGCGGCAACGACATTTCGATGATCTTCCAGGAGCCGATGACATCGCTCAATCCGGTGATGACCATCGGCGGCCAGATTGCCGAAGTCCTCCTGCTGCATCAGGGAATGAGCAAGGCGGAAGCGGCGGCGAAGGCCGTCGAGATGCTGAAGCTGGTGAACATTCCATCGCCGGAGCAGCGTGCGAAGGAATATCCGCACCAGCTCTCGGGCGGCATGCGGCAGCGCGTGATGATCGCGATTGCTCTGGCGTGCAATCCGAAGGTCCTGATCGCGGACGAACCAACTACGGCGCTCGATGTCACCATCCAGGCGCAGATCATGCAGCTTATCGTCGGGTTGCAGGAAAAGCTTGGCACGGCAGTGATCCTGATCACGCACGACCTCGGCGTGGTCGCGGAAGCAGCGCAGCGCGTGATCGTCATGTATGCGGGACGGAAGGTCGAGGAGGCCTCGGTCGAGGATCTCTTCGCGGAGTCCATGCATCCCTATACACGGGGACTGATGGCCTCGATTCCGCGGCTCGATCTCATTCGCGGCGCCACGGCGGAGAGTGCGGACCCGCCCCGGCTGCAGGAAATTCCGGGCATCGTTCCCCCGCTCTATGCCTTGCCGGCGGGGTGCGTGTTCGCGCCGCGCTGCCCGATGGCTGATGACCACTGCAGGCAGGACTACCCGCCCTACGAGGAGAAAACTCCCGGACATTGGGTTGCGTGCTGGAAGGCGGACCAGGTCAAGGGAGGCGGGAATGGCTGAATTGCGGAACGGTGGAATGCCGGTTGCTCCGGTGCACAGTGCACCTGACGCGACTACTGGAAGTGGCATGACAGAAACAAGGGAAGCGCGCTCAGCGGTGCAGCCCGTGCTGGAGGTCGTCAATCTCAAGAAGCATTTCCCGATCAAGAGCGGGCTGATGCAGAAGGTTGTCGGCAACGTCTTTGCCGTCGATGGCGTGAGCTTCACGATAAAACCAGGCGAGACGCTGGGACTCGGGGGTGAGTCGGGCTGCGGGAAATCGACCGTCGGCCGGACGCTGCTGAGACTGCTTGAGCCGACCGACGGGCAGATCCTGCTCAATGGCAAGGACATCACTCACCTGTCCAAGCAGGAACTCAGGCCCTACCGGCGGGAGATGCAGATCATTTTCCAGGATCCGTTCTCGTCGCTCGACCCGCGCATGTC
>JBKDZY010000342.1:0-1611 GCA_047971765.1 Hyphomicrobiaceae bacterium
CAGGAAGACAAGGAACCGCTGTTCGACGCCGTCGATACCATCACCGATACCCTGCGCATCTTCGCCGACATGATTCCCGGCATCAGCGCACGTCCGGAACCGATGCGTGAGGCACTGCGCCAGGGCTTTGCCACGGCGACGGACCTTGCCGACTATCTAGTGCGCAAGGGGCTGCCGTTCCGTGACGCCCACGAAACGGTCGGCCTCGCGGTGCGGCGAGCCGAGGAATTGGGCGTCGACTTGCCGCAACTGCCGCTCAGCGAACTGCAATCCTTCTCGCCCATGATTGCCGACGATGTGTTTTCGGTGCTCACTGTCGAAGGTTCGCTCAACGCGCGTAACCATATCGGAGGCACGGCTCCGGAACAGGTGCGCACTGCCATCGCCCGCGCCCGACAGCGCCTGTAGTTCCTGCATTGCGCCGGCTGCCGTGAAGAAGATCGGAAAATACGACCTGATCCGTGTTCTCGGCAGCGGCGCGACATCGTCCGTTTATCTGGCGCACGACTCCTGTGCCCAGCGCGAAGTCGCCATCAAGGTCGCCTTCCCGGAAATCCTCAAGCATCCCGAGCGCGGACAGCTTTACACGCTCCTGTTCCTGAACGAGGCCTCGCTGGTCGGCAAGCTCGCTCATCCGCACATCGTGCAGATCTACGATGCCGTCGTCGCCGAAGATCTCTGCTACATCGTCATGGAATACGTGCAGGGCGGTACGCTCGAAGAATGCTGCAACGAGAAGAAACTGCTGTCGATCGAGCGCGTCGTGGAAATCATCTTCAAATGCACGCGCGCCCTTGCATTTGCCCACCGTATCGGCGTTACCCACCGCGACATCAAGCCGGCCAACATCCTGTTTGTCGGCGACAACCCGAACTCGGGAGACATCAAGATTTCCGATTTCGGCGCAGCCATCGTCGACGCGCCGGACCGGACGCTGGTCTCCGGCATCGGTTCGCCCGCCTACATGTCTCCGGAACAGGTGCGGGAACTGCCGCTCGACCACCGTACCGACATCTATTCGCTGGGGGTGGTGATGTACCAGCTGCTGACTGGCCAGCTGCCGTTCCAGGCCAGCAACAACTACAACATCGTCTACCAGATCATCAACACCGAACCAACCCCGCCCTCCCGCCTGCGCAAACAGATTCCGCAAGCCATCGACGCCATCATCGCACGGGCCATGCACAAGGAAGTCAATGAGCGCTATCCATCCTGGGAAGAATTTGCCCAGGATCTGGCTCACGCTTTTCGCGAGGAAAAGATCAAGGTGGTCAAGCACAGCCTTTCCGAATCGGAAAAATTCGACACGCTGCGCCAATTGCCCTTCTTTGCCGATTTTTCAGATGTCGAGCTCTGGGAAGTCCTGCGCTTTGCGGCCTGGAGCACAGCAACCCCCGAAGAAACGATCATGCGCGATGGCGACTCAGGCGATTATTTCTGTTTCCTGGCCGAAGGCGAGCTCAAGGTCACCAAGAACGGCCGCTTGCTCAATCTCCTGTCCGCAGGCGACTGTTTCGGGGAAATGGCAGTCATCGGCGGAGGCGTGCACACACGCGGCGCCGACATTGTCGCCCTGACCGAAGCCAAGATCGTCACGGTCAAGGGTGAAGC
>JBKDZY010000343.1:0-2286 GCA_047971765.1 Hyphomicrobiaceae bacterium
GACCTATGAAGCCTGCCGCGATTTCGAGCTGGAGCAGTGCAAAATCCAGGGTTGGGCCGGGCCGGTCGACATCCAGCAGATCAAGGGCAAGAAAGTGTCAGTGGTGCCGATCCTGCGTGCCGGGCTGGGCATGCTCGATGGCGTGCTGGACCTCGTTCCCGGAGCCAAGGTCAGCGTGGTGGGCATTGCCCGCAACCATGAGACGCTGATGCCGGAACCCTACTTCGAGCGTTTCGTCGGCAAGCTCGACGAGCGCATGGCGCTGATCATCGACCCGATGCTGGCTACCGGCGGCTCGCTGATCGCCACCATTGACATGCTCAAGCGCAAGGGGGCCAAACAAGTGCGCGCCATTGTGCTGGTGGCGGCGCCGGAAGGCATCCGGGCCTTGCAGGAATCGCATCCTGACGTCGATATCTACACGGCAGCCATCGACAGTCATCTGAACGAAGTGGGCTACATCATTCCCGGCCTGGGCGATGCCGGCGACAAGATTTTCGGAACCAAATAACTTAACAGGCTGTTGAAATTCGATCCCGTGTCAACGGGGCTTGCGGGGTGAACGTTCTGTATATGGTGTTCATGATGGTCGAGTTGGAGTGAGCGAGATGCGGGGAGCGGACGGGATTCAGGAAAGCCTTTTCACGGTGGCGAAGCTGGACGACTTTGTTCCGGCTGATCATCCATTGCGCTCGATCCGGATTCTGGTCAATGAAGCCTTGGTTCGCCTCAACAGCCTGTTCAACATCATTTATGCCGATAGCGGACGCGACTCGATTGCCCCGGAGAAACTGATGCGTGCGCTTCTCCTGCAAGTCTTCTACTCGATTCGCTCCGAGCGACAGCTGATGGAACAGATGCGCTACAACCTGTTGTTTCGCTGGTTCGTCGGCCTGTCGCTGGATGATACTGTCTGGAATCACTCCGTCTTCTCGAAGAACCGGAATCGCCTGTTTGAGAACGACGTGATCGAATCTTTCTTCACCGAAGTCATGCGGCAAGCTGACCGGCAGGGCCTGCTCTCGAAGGAGCACTTCTCCGTCGACGGCACGTTGATTCAGGCCTGGGCCAGCCAGAAGAGCTTTCGCCCGAAGGATGGCTCGAACGACCAGATCCCGGGAGGCGGAGGACGGAACGCTCAGGCCGACTGGAAAGGCAAGCCGCGCAGCAATGACACCCACGCCAGCACAACCGATCCGGATGCGCGCCTGTACCGGAAGAGCCACAACACCGCCTCCATCCTGTCCTACCAGGGGCATGTACTGATGGAGAACCGTTCGGGGCTGGTGGTCAGCGCCGTGGTCACACATGCGGATGGTACCGGCGAACGCGAAGCGGCTGTCCGGATGTTGGACTGCGTTCCCGGAAGTCATCCCAGGACGGTCGGTGCCGACAAGGCCTACGACACCGCCGACTTCATTGCCGCCTGCCGGCAACGCAAGGTCACGCCCCATGTAGCGCAAAACGACACGCGTCGCGGAGGAAGTGCCATCGACGGCCGGACGACCCGGCACGACGGTTATCGGATTAGTCAGGTGATCCGCAAGCGCATTGAGGAGCACTTCGGTTGGGGCAAGACGGTCGGACGGATTCGGCAAACCGTCTTCCGGGGAATCCGACGGGTCGATCAGCAGTTCAAACTGACCATGACGGCGAGCAATCTCACGCGCATGGCGCGAATACTGTTCGCGGTGCCACAGGAGGTGCGGCAATGAACGGCAAAACGGCACGCAATGCGCGCTCCCATCGCGTCGCGAGGATAAAACACTGGCGATTTCAGTGTCAGATTGCATCCGGTTGGTCCATGGATCGCAGTCGCATCATCATCAGTCAGCGAATTTCAACAGCCTGCTAACCTCCTCCTCGGCCACGATCATCGCCGGCGATGCGCCCACGGCCAGCAGGACATTGGCGGTGATCTCTTGGACGACCTCGTTGGTGAGGAGATGCACGAGCGGATTGACGGCGCGCAAGCGCGCCAGTTCGTCTGCGACGATTTCAAAGGGAAGATCGGTTGGCATGATGCGCTTGGGCTGCAAAATTGACGGGCAGAAAGTATACGTCAAGCAGCAAAGCACCGTGGGCGCAAGCGCTGCGTCCGGTACCGGGCGCGATGAACATCAGCAGTCATTCGACGCAATCAGGTCCGTTGTCCATAAACCGGCACGGGCATCACCCGCACCGGCTCGCCTTCCCCGGTAATCAGCACTTCGCCTTCCTGAATCGTGCACTGCAGATTCATCGTACGGCTGACCAGGCCGGCCAGGGCCTGCATGTCGGCTGAGG
>JBKDZY010000344.1:0-9315 GCA_047971765.1 Hyphomicrobiaceae bacterium
GGCTGGTGAGGACGGATCGCCTGAGAGTGGCGATGTCATCGTTTTTCCTGGCACTGCGCGTGGCTGCGGCGACCAGCGCAACCATGTCGGCGTAGCGCGCGCCTGTCGAAATGGCACGGAGGTTGGCGGGGGACAAGGGATCGTCTGCGGCAGTGGCATCCTGCTTTTTGCACTCTCCGGTGATCCAGCCTTCGGCGCTTTCATTCTTCCGGCCTGCGAATGCCCATTTCTGCTTGTCGCCGTGTGCGAGTACCTCTCGGACGCGCGCGTTGTAGGCTTCAGGGAGCTGGTCCCACGCCAACTGGTAGATGGCGTTGGGATAGTTGGAGGTCAGGCGTTCGGGCAGGCGGTCGATCGACCCGGCGACGAAAAGGGCCGGGGCAAGGCCGGTCGCGCGGATCTGCGTCAGGACATCGGAGGCGCTGCGTCCGCCGACGCCAAGGACCAGGAGGTCGGGGGTGGCAGACTGGAGTTGCTCGATACTTGTCCGCAAGGCCTGCTGATCGAACGTGTCTCCGGTTCTCTTGAGGGTATATGCGCCAAGCCAGTCCGATGCGGGAATGGTCTCGGCCAATCCCTTGGCGATCGCCTGACTGTAGACGGAGTCGGAGGTTCCCAGGAAGGCGACCCGATGGAATCCGAGTGCCTTGATGAATTGCGCCATCACCGGGATGCGCTCGACCTCCTGTGACGCCTGAGTGGAATAGACGTTGGGGAAGTTGCGAAAGACATCCTGCACCGAGATGTGGGAAATGAACGGGATGCCGCTGGACTTGATCTCCGACTGGAGTGACTTGAATGCGGTGTCTGCCCGGTTGGAGCTTGAAAGGCCGATGATGGCCAGGCTGTCAGGGTTGTGCAGGGCCTGATCCAGGGCACTGACGGTGCCGCCCGGTTCGCTTCTATCATCGAGCAGCCGGATCTCGATACGCCGCCCTGCGATGCCGCCTTCGCGGTTGATGCGCTCGACTTCACGTCCGGCAAGGGCCGAAATGGCCGGGCGATAGCCGCGCGCGGTACATTCCCGGGGATGGGAGCTGACCAGAAGATTGATGACGTAGGGCGGTGGCGCGGCTTCGGCTGGTGTCTGGGCCAGGGCCGTATTGCCGCCAAGGACCAGCAGGACCGCAGCCAGGGCTGGCCAGGAACCGGTTCGGCAGAGGGGCCTACGTGGTGCGATTTGTGACGCCCAAAGGGCGACGATGGCCAACAAAAATGCGTGCATCGCTTTCCCCCTCAGAGCTGGTGGCCGGGGCCGGTGTGCCATTGCGGTCACTGCCCTGCGGCCAGCGCTGCCGTATTCGTTTCCGTGAAGCCCCACCGATCAGAGGCAGGCAGGTCGCCCACCGGTTGACAGAAGCTGACGGTCTAGCCCTGCACGTCCTGCAGCAATTTCCGGACTTCTTGTGGCGGTTCGATGGTTTTGCGGGCGTCCAAATCGAAGAAGACCAGGGACAGCTCGGCCGTTCCCGCGCACTGGCCATCCTGATAGACGCCGTGGGCCAGGTCGAATGACTTGGAGCCGATGCGGGTGGTGATGGTGCCGACCTCGACACTGCCAGGATAGCGGAGCTCGGTGCGGTAATCCATGGATGTGGACGCCAGCACCATGTCGAGGTGGCGTCCGTGGCTCTTCAGCAGTGGCGTGATGAGTTCGCACCGTGCCTGCTCGAGAAAAATCGCCATTCCCACGTTGTTGACATGCCCCAGAGGGTCGAGATCGTTGTAGCGGACGGATATGGTCGTCCAGGCCTTGTAGATGCCCCGATCCATCAGCCTGTCGCGCTGGTTTGACGCTCTGGTTGAACCCATTTCTTCTCGGCTCCCGTTTTTTTGCGGCGCCACCATAATTGGAGGAAGAATGAAGGGCTAGGCCAATTGCGGTGAGGCCAGGGCAGGTACCACAGGAATTCGCCCGCGAGTGGCAACCGCGGTGTGCCGTGGACGGACGGTGGCCGGGTAAACGAAACTTTAATTGGGGCCGTCAGAGCTGGGGGCTGGCGGCACGGGCGAAAATTTTGACCCCTAATGGCGCGGGCGTTTGCCATTCGTTGAGGATTTGGTGGCTAGATCATACGTGGAGCGCAGGTTTTTTCAGCAAGCGTTGTGACGCGGCGCGGATGGAGCACGAGCAATGATCAGCCGGCAATATCGTCGAAATTCTTCCCTTATGTGGCTCGGATGGGTCGGTGTGGCTACTCTCGGCCTCTTGATGCAAATGCTTCCCGCGTCTGCCCAGGATCTCGTCGTGAAATACGACCAGTCGCAGATCCTGCGTCTGCCGCGTGCCGTGTCCGAGATCATCATCGGCAATCCGACAATTGCGGACGTGACCGTGCAAGCCCCCAATCTCCTGGTGGTGACCGGCAAGACTTTCGGCATCACCAACGTCATTTCGCTCGATGCGGAGCGCCACGTGATCATGGACCAGCGGGTGGTCGTCGTCCGCGAGGAAAGCAAGGTGGTCAACCTGCAGAAGGGCAGCAGCCGGGAAAGCTACAACTGTACCCCCATCTGCAATCCGTCGCTGGTTGTGGGTGACGATCAGAAGTACTTCAGCTTCGTCTCCAGCAATAGCGAGCGCAAGATCAAGTTCTCGGAAAATTCGGCTGATTCTGGTGCCGCAGCGGGCAACCAGTAGGATCTCCTAGTTCGACTCTCGCGTTACTTGAAGCGGTGATCCCGAAAGGATCGAACCGCTTCATTTTTCGTTCTGGAAGCCCGACCTCAGACCACTTCCACATGCAGGTCGCCGACGCCATCGACACGGCCATGCAGCTTGTCACCCTTGACGATGGCGGCCACGCCGGAGGGGGTTCCCGACATGATGATGTCGCCCGGCTGCAACTCGAACAGGCTGGAGATATAGGCGATCTGCTCCGGAACGCTCCAGATCATCTGGTTGAGGTCGCCGGTCTGGCGGCGCTTGCCGTTGACGTCGAGCCAGATGGCGCCTTTCTCGGGATGGCCGATTTCGGAGGCCAGCACCAACGGTGTGGCGGGGGCCGAATGCTCGAATGCCTTGCCGACTTCCCAGGGGCGGCCGAGATCCTTGGCCTTGCCCTGCAGGTCCCGGCGAGTCATGTCGAGACCGACGCCATAGGCCAGTACATGGTCGAGTGCGTTTGCAACCTTGATGTCCCTGCCGCCGGTCTTGAGGGCGACGAGCATCTCGATCTCGTGGTGAACGTCCTTGGTGCCCGGAGGGTAGGGAAACTTGCCGTCGGTGCGCAGATTGTCCGGGTTCTTCTGGAAGAAGAACGGTGGCTCGCGATTGGGATCATGCCCCATTTCGCGGGCGTGTTCGGCATAGTTGCGGCCGATGCAATAAATGCGGTGGACGGGAAAGACCTTGTCATTTCCGCGGATTGGCAGTGCCGCCTGGGGTGGCGGGTCGATGATGTAGGCCATTGCAAGCTTCCTTGACATACCGGTTGGCGCTCGACCCTCGAGCGCGCCACCTTCATACGAAATCGCCGCGTGCAGCAAACCTGCACCCCGGCGCCTTGACCGGGGTTCTGTTTTCCATTTTCGGCGGAGGCAGGCAAGCCGTCATATCGAAGGTGCGGCATGGAGGAGCCGCAGGCGCGATCAGTTTGAACTGCCTTGCCAATCGGACTTCACCTCGTCGCACCTCGGTCCGATGAAATCGTTGACGTCCTTGACGATCATTGATTGCAGGACATTGAGCGTATTGTCCGTCGCGGTGGCGGTCCACATGGCCCCCTTCAGGACCGTCGGGGCTTCGACCTTTCCCCAGTGCAACTTGGCCTTGACGGCTTTGCCGTTCTCGAAGGTGACCTTGGGCGAAAAGGTGAAGCTGATGGTGGCGGGATCCTTCTTTTCCCGTTCCACGGTGCAGGTCACGGTGTGCGGGGCGAGGGCGAGCTCGTATTTCGCCTCGGTCGTGGCCTTTGCCAGCATCTCGCGGCTCAACTTGATGTCGGAGGTGCATTTCACCGGCCCCCAAGGCCACGAGACCTTGGCCTTCGAGATCATCGTGTCGAGCTGTTCCTTGCGCCAGGACTTGAGAACGCTGCAGGTGATGTCGCCGTCCGTCGCCTTGTGGATGCGGAAGGCCTTGCAGATCTTGACCTTGCAGGCCTTGCGGGCTTCCTTCTCTGCGCGTTCTTCCGGTGTCAGGGATGAAAGATTGGCGCCAGCCGGAGAGAGAACCGAGGCGTCTCCCTTCTCGGCCAGCGAAAATGCGGGGAAAGCCGCCGTTGCTGCCAGTACCGCGGTGACCTGCAGCAAGACCCGTGTCGATTGGAGCCAATCAGCCATGATCTGATCCCTAAAAAAGGGCCAACCGGTTCATCTGTTCGCGTGGGTTTCGAGGTGCGGGACAGGCAAACCGGTCAGCTTTCATTCCAGGGGGTAAGGACGAAGGATTGACGGCAATACTATGGCGGCAGGTGTTCGCCCCGGGCGAGCGATCAGGCGCGGCCTGCGGATACGCCACCATCGACCATGTAGACGCCGCCGGTGCAGAAGCTCGAGTCGTCGCTGGCCAGGAACAGCATCAGCCTGGCCACCTCTTCCGGCGTTCCATAGCGCCCGAGTGGCGTTGCCTTGGCCATGGGCTGGTCGTTGCCGCGTTGCATTCCACGCATGCGCTCGAGGGATTCGATCATGGGGGTGTCGATTGGCGACGGGTTGACGGTGTTGACGCGGATGTTGCTGCTGGCGCCCTCGATGGCGGCTGACCGCATGAGCCCGATGACGGCATGCTTGGAGGCGGTGTAGGCCGACATGTTGAGGGTGGCGCGGATGCCGGACGTCGACGACGTGATCACGATGGACCCGCCGCGTTCGGCCATGGCGGGCATGAGATGCTTGAGCCCCAGCCAGACACCGCGCACGTTGACCGCGATGACCTTGTCGAACATTTCGGTCGGGTATTCGCTGAACGATTTCACCTGGCCTTCGATGCCTGCGTTCAGAAGTGCGATGTCAACGCGGCCGAACTTCGAGATCGTGTCGTCGATGAGTTTCTTGACGGCGGCTTCGTCGGTCACATCGGTGTGGCAGGTGGAGGCATTGGTGCCGAGTTGGCCGGCGAGTGCGGCAAGGGGTTCGTCCAGGACGTCGGCCAGCATCACCTTTGCGCCTTCGTCAATGAACATGCGGGCTGCCGCCGCGCCGATGCCGCGTGCTGCTCCGGTGATGATGGCTACTTTGTTGTCAAGGCGCCTCATGGCGTACCGTCCTCCTCAGACTGTTGTGACCGTCAGGCGTGCTGACGATGACTATTTGCAGGTTTGCTGGTGGGCGAACGACAGCCTTTCCGCCGGCTGCCCGCGCCGCACATGCGGGCAAGACTTGCACGTCGTTTCGCCATCGTGAAGCACCAGCATGACGCGGCCGGGGCTGGTGGTCCGCGGCAGCCAATGATCGAGGCGTTTTGGAGATCAGGCCTTCAATAGGTTGCAAACATGCGCTGGATCTCGGCCTTGTCGCTGGTGCGCGTCAAGGCGAGGGCCAAAAGGATGCGCGCCTTCTGCGGATTGAGATTGTCGGCGCCGATGACGCCAGCCTCCCTGAGTCTGGTTGGCTGGAAGACGCGCCCCGATCCTGCGCGTGACGATGTGACCACCACGATGCCGGCGGCGACTGCTTCCCGGGCTGCTTCCGTCTCGGCGGGGGACAGGAGACCGGGGGCGAATGCAGCGACGACAATACCTTTTGCGCCTGCGTTGATGAAAGCGCGGATGGCGGTTCCGTCGTCACCGGCATAGCTGTAGGCAACATCGACACGCGGCAGGGCATCGCAATGCCGGATGTCGAACTCGGTGTCGGGGGCGTGCTGGCGGACCGGTTTGCGGTAGTAGGCGATGGCGTCGCCATCGGCATGCCCCAGGGCGCCGAAGTCGGGCGAGCGGAAGGTCTGCAGCCTTGCCGTGGATGTCTTGGTCACCTCGCGGGCGGCCTGGATCTCGTCGTTGAGGCAAACGAGGACGCCGAGGCCGCGAGAGGAGGGATGGCCGGCGACACGGGCGGCGTTGATCAGATTGAGGGCTGCATCGCCGGAAATCGCGGATGCCGGGCGCTGGGCACCGACGATGACGATCGGGATGTCGACCTTGGCCGTGAGGTTCAGCGCAAACGCGGTTTCCTCGAGTGTCGCCGTTCCGTGAAGCACGACGATGCCGGCGAGACCGGGATGGTCGGCGACGGCCTTGTCCGCTGCGAGAACCAGCGATTTCCATTCCGGGAAAGCAACTGCGGTGGAGGGAATGGCCTTGAATTTGACGGGGATGATGTCGGCGATCTCGCGCACCTCCTTGAAGCGCTCGACCATTTCGTCGGCCTCCATCATGCGTCCGCTGGACGTATAGTCGATGAGGTCGAGCGGGCCGATGCCCGACAGTGCGGTGATGGTGCCGCCGGTGCCGATGACGGCAACTTTCGGTTTGGTGGACATGATTGATGACCTGGGCTGTTCCGGAGTTTCCAGGTGGCAAGGTCGCATCTGTCCGGGCCCGGGTCTACCCGCCGTCCATCCGACCGGGGCCATGGACCGTGACGCCGGGCCTTCGTATCGACCGGGCAGAGCCAGGACGGGCGCCGTGGATTGCTCCGCGACGCCCGTGCCTTGTGGTTCAGGTCACATCCGGTGCTTTTCGGCCCTCAAGCCGCAGCAGCCTTTGCAGATCCGGTCGAGACCGTGATCTCGCCATCCTTGACCGAAAGATCGACGTGGTCGCCATCCTTGATGGTGCCCGCCAGGATCTCCTCTGCCAGCTTGTCCTGCACGCTCTTCTGGATCACCCGCTTCAAGGGGCGGGCGCCATAGGCCGGATCGTAGCCCGCATTGGCGAGCCAGGTGCGGGCCTGGTCGTCCAGGGCAAGCGTGATCTTGCGATCCGCCAACAGTTTCTGCAGGCGCTGCATCTGGATCTCGACGATGCGGCCCATCTCGCTCCGCTGCAGGCGGTGGAAGATGATGATCTCGTCGAGCCGGTTGAGGAATTCGGGCCGGAACTTGGTCCGGACCTCGGCCAGCACGTATTCGCGCGCTTCCTTCATGTCGCCACCGTCCTTCACGGACACCAGGTATTCGGCGCCGATGTTGGAGGTGAGGATGATCAAGGTGTTCTTGAAATCGACGGTTCGGCCCTGGCCGTCCGTCAAACGGCCATCGTCGAGAACCTGGAGCAGGACGTTGAAGACGTCCGGATGCGCCTTTTCGATTTCGTCGAACAGGATCACCTGATAGGGGCGGCGGCGAACGGCCTCGGTCAAGGCACCGCCTTCCTCGTAGCCGACATAACCCGGAGGTGCGCCGATGAGACGAGAAACGGCGTGCTTCTCCATGTACTCGGACATGTCGATACGCACCATCGCGCCTTCATCGTCGAACAGGAACTGCGCCAGGGCCTTGGTCAACTCGGTCTTGCCGACGCCTGTGGGGCCGAGGAACATGAACGAGCCGATGGGCCGCTAGGGGTCCTGGAGTCCGGCGCGCGCGCGGCGGACCGCGGTGGAGACGGCCTTGACCGCTTCCTCCTGGCCGACAACCCGGGCCGCGATGGCTTCCTCCATGCGCAGCAGCTTGTCCTTCTCGCCTTCGAGCATCTTGTCGACCGGCACACCCGTCCAACGCGAGACGACACCGGCGATGTGATCCGGCGTCACGGCCTCCTCGACCATGACGGAGGACTTGCTGTCGTCGGCAGCCTCTTCCATGGTCGCGAGCTTCTTCTCGATCTCGGGGATGCGGCCATAGGCGATCTCGCCGGCACGGCCGAGGTCACCCTTGCGCTGGGCCTGGGCAAGCTCGGTGCGGAGCTGGTCGAGTTCTTCCTTCAGCTTCTGGGCGTCGCCGAGCTTGCCTTTCTCGGCTTCCCAGCGCTGGGTCATGGCTTTCGACTGTTCCTCGTGATCGGCAATGGTCTTCTCGAGTTTCTCCAGGCGGTCCTTCGAGGCCGGATCGGTCTCCTTCTTGAGGGCCTCACGCTCGATCTTCATCTGCATGAGTTCACGGTCGAGGCGGTCCAGCTCCTCGGGCTTGGAGTCGATCTCCATCTTGAGGCGCGAGGCGGCCTCGTCCACAAGGTCGATGGCCTTGTCGGGCAGGAAACGGTCGGCGATGTAGCGGTTCGAGAGCACGGCAGCCGAGACCAGGGCGCTGTCCGTGATGCGGACGCCATGATGCAGTTCGTAACGCTCCTTCAGGCCGCGCAGGATGGAGATGGTGTCCTCCACGGTCGGCTCGGAAACGAACACGGGCTGGAAACGGCGCGCCAGGGCGGCGTCCTTCTCGATATGCTTGCGGTACTCGTCGAGCGTGGTTGCGCCGACGCAGTGCAGCTCACCGCGGGCAAGTGCCGGCTTCAACAGATTGCCGGCATCCATCGAGCCCTCGGTCTTGCCGGCGCCGACGATGGTATGCAGCTCGTCGATGAACAGGATGATGCGGCCGGCCTCGGCCGTCACTTCCTGCAGGACGGATTTCAAGCGCTCCTCGAACTCGCCGCGATACTTTGCGCCGGCGATCAAGGCGCCCATGTCAAGCGACAGCAGCTTCTTGTCCTTGAGGCTTTCGGGAACGTCGCCCTTGACAATGCGCTGTGCCAGCCCTTCGGCGATGGCGGTCTTGCCGACACCGGGTTCACCGATGAGGACCGGGTTGTTCTTGGTGCGGCGCGAGAGCACCTGGATGGTGCGGCGGATCTCCTCGTCGCGGCCGATGACCGGATCGATCTTGCCCGAAGCCGCAGCCTCCGTGAGGTCGCGCGCATACCGCTTCAGGGCGTCATAACCCTGCTCGGCACCTGCCGTGTCGGCGGTGCGCCCCTTGCGCAGCTCGTTGATGGCCTGGTTCAGGCCCTGGGGGGTGACATGGGCCTCCTTCAACGCCTTGGCCGCCTCGCTCTGGCCTTCCAGGGCGATGGCCACGAGGAGCCGCTCGACAGTGACGAACTTGTCGCCTGCCTTGTCCGCAATCTTTTCGGCCTGTTCGAAGACGCGGGCCAGTTCGCCGGACATGTAGACCTGTCCGGCGCCGCCGCCCGATACTTTGGGACGGCGCTGCAAGGCCCGCTCGTTCGCCTGATGGGCTGTCCGGCTGTCGCCGCCCGAGCGGCTCAACGCGGCCATCAACGAGATCCGCAAGGGGCGGACCGCCGACAGCGCGTCGGCCGAGCAGAGCTTCGAGGCGCTGAAGCGCTATACGCGCGACCTCACGGAGGCGGCCGCCAACGGCAAGCTCGATCCGGTGATCGGGCGGGACGAGGAGATCCGCCGCACCATCCAGGTGCTCTCGCGCCGCACGAAGAACAACCCCGTGCTGATCGGTGAGCCTGGCGTCGG
>JBKDZY010000345.1:0-27249 GCA_047971765.1 Hyphomicrobiaceae bacterium
GCGGTCCGTGCGCGCGAATAAGCTATCGCGTGTCCGGTTCAAGCGGTTTGGGTGGGACACAATACACCATTGGCGGCCGCTTCGGCAGAAGCGCCCGCCAATTGCATGTTGGGGGCACCGACGTCGGATGCCGAGGCTCAGGACGGAGGCCTCATCCGGCCTTGGCGATGGTCTCCGCCAGGGTCTCCAGAGCCTTGTAGGCAAACGCCCGCATGTTCTGGACGCGGTCGCCATGTTCCGTTTCCAGTGTCATGACGTTCATCACCGGGCCGTTGACTGCGATGCACGTATGGCCGGCGGAATCCCCGTAGCGGTTGCCGGAGGGCCCTGCCGCCCCGGTCTCCGCAAGGCCCCAGGTCGCGCCAACGCGCGTGGCGATGGTCTCCGCCAGGAGTTTGGCATAGGGTTCGCTCGATGACCGCAGGTGGCGCATCTGGGCATTGGTGATGCCGAGAATGTCGTTGCGGGCCTGCAGCGTGTAGACCACCGCGCCACCCAGGTAGTAGTTCGACGCTCCCGGCACGGCGAGCATGGCGGCAGACAGCAATCCTCCGGACGAGGATTCTGCAATGGCGAGTGTTTCCCGGCGGGCCTTCAACTGGCGGGCAATCCTGTCGGCAAGTGGCAATAGCGTTTCCATGGCGGGTCTCTCGAATGTCTGGCGATGCTCCGGGGTGCTACTGTTGCAGGGTTCTCGGGATCATGAAAGCCGTATTCAAGGTGCGCGTCTCGGCTCGTCGCGACAAGGCGCGTTTCCTGGTGGCGGATACATCGGGAAAGCGCAGGCAGGCGAAGAACGCGGGCGGCGCTTGAAATCTGTCAATTCAGGAAGTTCGCGCGAATTATGTAATTGCCCGGGTAGAATATTGTTTCCCAATGCGCAAACAAATGCATGCGATTTAAATCATGTCGTTGTTCATAGTTTTCGTTTCTGCAGGGCATCGCCATCGTGTACAATGATGATGCAGCACATTGAATAAAATCAATTCGGTCCCGGGGCGGTTTTTTAGGTGCTGTTTGGCTTTTCTTTCGCTGACAATTCGCCCCGAAAGTAGGCAGGAGATCTGCGAATGTTTCGGCCACAAGACGAGACGACGAATGCCGGAAATCCTTACCGTCAATTGCATGACGTGTGGTCAATGCTCGGTCGTTTTTCTGGTTCGATGGAACCTGCAGCACGCAGTTGGGTGAGAACCAACTACGAAATGCAGAGCCTTGTCGGCAAGCGCGCCAGTGCATACATGGAGTTCCCGCAGATGCTGACGAAATGTCGAACGCCTTTCGACATCTTGTCGATGCAGATTTCATTCTGGCAGAAGGCGGGCGGTCAGTACCGGGAGTCCGGTGAGCGGATAATGGACATCTGGCAGGCATCCTCTCAGGAATCCGTTTCCATGGCCTCCGAGATGGTGACGCCGCGGGATTTCATTTCCTTCCCCGATTCAAAAGACGAACCGGCCGAGGGGAGGTCACGCCGCGCGGCAGCCTGACCGGCAAGGCGTCAAGGGAATGTCAGCCTGATGAATGGCAGGCCCGGAAAAAGTTTTCTGGAGAATTGGCATTCTGACAGAACTTGAATGTCGGCACGGTGCCGGCGCGATGCAAAAGTTCCTGCCAGTGGTGAATCAGTGGCAGGCGGTCCCAAAAGGTAGGATTACCGTCCGGCGGCGCGACCTCTACGGTGTGCCGCCGTAATTGCGCGTGTACACTCCCGCGGTCGCCGGTATGCGGCCGGCCGCTCGATGGCTGCCAGAGGGTCCAGCGCGCTGCCATCGTCGTCCAGCATCATCACCGCGGCATCGGCCGCTGTCGCCTTGCTCTTCCGGCGCGACCCCTTTCCGACGATGCGGTCCAGGACAGACGGGGGCAGGCCCGCCGCTTCCGCCGCCTGCACATAAGGTCGCCAGAAGTGGTGGAAAGCCTCCCGTGTGGCCTGTGGGGGCGTCGGGTTGATGTCGAGCGTGCGTTCGGGGTGGGAGGCGAGCCAAACGTTGACAGCCTGCCAGATGCTCGGCGGCGCCCGCCGGTTCCGCGGGCCGCGAATTTGTGACAGGCATGGCTTGCGCGCGTTGTCGTTCTTGATGGTGATCTCGACATTGGCGACCGGCTTGCCGTTCTTGCGGACGGAAAAGATCCGAACCCGGCCATAGGCAAGATGCGCGGCGTACTGGTCGAGGCAGTTCTCCATCGCCGCGCTTTCGTTGATGAAGTCGCTGACGGTGTTGAGCCCGACAATATCGAGGCCGTCGCATCCACCGTTCGGGAACCAGGGGTCCCGCGTGGTCACCGCCAGGGCGCCAATCAGGTCTATGCGCTTGCGCCAGATCGCCAGTTCGTCACGCGACCGCTTCCAGCCGATGTTGGCGTTCCAGCCGCCTCGCAACAAATAGTGGCCGGCGAAAGCCGGGTTCTCGCTGGTCCAGGCCCACGCCAACAACCATTGCAGGTCCTCGTCGGTCGTATGCGGTGGCATGAGCCGCGATTCCTGCATCACCCACATCGCGAACTCGCGCCCCACCAGCCGGTAGGCGATCAGCACCCGGTCGAACCATATGGCAGCCTCGCCGGGGTGAAGCGGCATCCGGCTCAGAAGACCGGTCCCGAAACGGTCGTCGGTCGGCAGCATGGGCAGTGGCTGGGTCATCGCCTGCGCAGGCAGCCTGCGCAGCCAGATGGGAAGGTCGAGGATCTCGGCAACCTGCCGCAGTGAGTGGCCCGCTGCGACCGCTTCAAAAGCGGCCTGGCGGCGGCGCACCGTGCCGTATCCGGTTGACATTGCAAACAAAAGCGCCGGGAAACTGTCCGCCAGATCCTCGACGGCTGGCGCGCAGGACGTGAGCCCGGCGATATATTTCCTGAACGGCGGCGGGAACGAATTGAGGCGGCGGAGCCTGCGCTCGGCGACCGTTTCCTGCAATGGCTTCGTAGGGCGAGTCTTCAAAGGACGCATGACACCCTCCCGACCAGCGTTGCTGCCACCAGAGGGCGTCCAGTAAGCAAAACAACGTGGCAAAACCACGGGCAATTTCAATCTCAATGATGACAATGGTCTGCTCGCATGTAACGCGCACATGATGCCCGCGTTGACCTTTGTGATGCAACACGAATTGGTGTGCGATGGTTTCGATCAAATGAAGTGGCCGCTAATGCGCCGCGCCCGTCGAGCGTCCAGCCGAAGGCTGATCGGGCACCTGAGCGCAAACAACCCAAACCAGTTCGGTTTCAGCCGGCATTGGTCTGGCACGGCTGGAGCCGGCGGGTGCGGTCGTCAGGTCATTTCAGTTCGGCCAGCGCCTGCGAGAATCCGGCAAGTGAAATCGGGATGCCGATGCCGGCTTCTTCCGTCTGGAATATAATGAACACCGCCGTCTTCCCCGACGAAAGTCTGGCAACCAGCTTGTCGTCAGCCACCACCTGGGCGTAGCAGGCAAAATTCTGGCATCTCAGGAAGGGCGCGTTGCCGACATCCTGGTTGTCGATCTTGAGGCCGAGGCCTGGAGGCAGCAGCACGCCGAGGGGAGCGAACACGCGCAGGACCCGGGTGCCATTGGAGAATTTCTGAAAATAGACTGTCAGGCCGACGTTGTTGCGGTCTTCGGCGGTGACACTTTGCACCAGGGCGCAGATCTCGTTCCGGGCGCCGGGCGGCGGCGGCTTGCACACCACTTGCCAGTCGCCGTGCTGGGCCTTGACAGTTCCGGTCTGGGCCTGGGCCGCCGGTGGCAGCGCACCCGCCGCGGCCAGAAACACAAGGGTGCCAAGCAGGCGCGCAGCCGCTGCTCCGGACACGAAGCCGGAGAACCGGCTGCCGATTGATTCTACCCCCAGTCCCCAACCCATCTTCTCATCCCTGATAGAAGCCTCCTGCAGCCAGGGGGCTGCATGTCGCCTCAAGCCGGCAAAGGCCGAGCAATCTGCAAGGAATAGGGCTAAATTGGGACTGTTTACAGGGTGTCCTGGCGCCGCGCCCCGGATGAGAGGCGTTCGAGCAATTTGCCGCAGCGTTCAGCACTTGAGTAAAGTTCTCTCATCGTGCTCATTTGCTAGGGCTAGCAGGATCACTTGGCCTGCCTCTCGAGAAATGCCGTGGCGGGGTTACCTACATCGTAGTTGGCGCTTTGCCGTGTCATTGTGCGGGCGACAGGTGATGCCCCCGGGCGATGCCGTCGGCGGCATGCAGTGCAAGTGGTCACGCTTGGTCGCTGGCGCAAGGGGGAGCCTCCTGTCTGGGTGTGGTCGCAACCGTTTTCCGGTGGCAGGATCATCCGGAAGCGGCAGGCAATCGGATGCTGGCGAACGGATCTTAACCTGCGCGCTGCGCGGGGCGGAGTTGAGGATGGGCGCGATGATGAGATGGCTTCGGAATGCGGTGGCCAGCGTGGGGTTGAGTGCAGCGATGGCTCTGGCGTTCGGGTTGGCCCCGGTATTCGCAGGGGTCGGTCAGCCAACCCCGGGCGAAATTAACCTGCAGGGGTCGGTCACGGACATTGGTGACCAGATTCACCATTTCCACAATTACGTGAACACGATCATCATCGCGATCGCCGTTTTCGTGTTGATCCTGTTGGCGTTCGTCATCTTCAAGTTCAACGAGACCAGCAATCCCGTCCCCTCGAAGACCACGCACAACACCGGTCTTGAGGTCGCCTGGACGATCATTCCGGTTTTGATCCTCGTCGCGATCGCCATCCCCTCGTTCAAGCTGCTCTACGCGGAGTACACCTATCCGAACCCGGATGTGACGCTGAAGGCGACGGGCAACCAGTGGAACTGGACCTACCAGTATCCGGACCAGGGTGGCTTCTCCTTCACGTCCATCATGCTGAATGACCAGGAGCGCGATGAGCGCATCAAGCGGGGCATCCCGTCGCCGCGCCTGCTGGCGGTGGACAACGAAGTCGTCGTTCCGGTGAACAAGGTTGTTCTGGTGCTCATCACGGCCAGCGACGTCATCCATAGCTGGACGGTCCCGTCCTTCGGTTCGAAGCAGGACGCCGTGCCCGGCCGTACCACCTCGACCTTCTTCAAGGCGCGCGAGGAAGGCGTCTATTACGGCCAGTGCTCCGAGCTGTGCGGCAAGGACCATGCGTTCATGCCCATCGCCGTGCGGGTCGTGAAGCAGGAGGTCTTCGACCAGTGGGCAGCCGCGATGAAGGCGCGTAAGCGGAAAGAGGCGCGCGAGATCATCGAAAAGGCGGCATTGGAGCAGGCTGCAGCCGCGAAAAAGGTCGCAGACGGCCTTTCTGATGGCCAAAAGGTCGCTGCAGCAGCAAGGTAAGTGGCGCCGGCAGAAATGGTGTCCTATCCTGGCAGCCAAATGGCGCGGAAATAGGCGTGGGCACCGGCATCTGGTATTGGTGCAAGAGTTGGTTGGAAGGGCGCCTGCGCGAGACGGCCTTCTTCGGAATTGAAACTGAAATCGAGGCGATCACTCATGGCTGGCACTGCTGACGCACACGCCCATGACGACCACGATCACGCTCCAACTGGCATGAAGCGGTGGTTGTTTTCGACCAATCATAAGGACATCGGCACGATGTACCTCATCTTCGCCATGGTGGCGGGGATCGTCGGTGGTGTCCTCTCTGTGATGATGCGTCTGGAACTGGCCCATCCAGGCCTGCAGTTCTTCTCGAGCCATCACCTGTTCAACGCCTTTGTGACGGCCCACGGCCTGATCATGGTGTTCTTCATGGTCATGCCGGCCATGATCGGCGGTTTCGGCAACTGGCTGGTACCGTTGATGATCGGTGCGCCGGACATGGCCTTCCCGCGCATGAACAACATCTCGTTCTGGCTGCTACCCGCCGCGCTGGCCCTGCTGATCCTGTCGATGTTCGTCGAGGGTGAAGGTACCTGCCAGTTCGCCGTCAATATGACGGGGTGTGGCGCAGGCACGGGGTGGACGGTCTACGCGCCGTTGTCGACATCAGGCCATCCGGGCCCGGCCGTCGATTTCGCGATCCTCGCGCTTCATATCGCTGGTGCGTCCTCGATCCTTGGTGCCATCAACTTCATCACCACCATCTTCAACATGCGCACCCCCGGCATGACGATGCACAAGATGCCGCTGTTCGTCTGGTCGGTGCTGGTGACCGCCTTCCTGCTGCTGCTGTCGCTCCCGGTTCTGGCTGGTGCCATCACCATGCTGCTGACCGACCGCAACTTCGGCACCACGTTCTTCGCCGCAGCTGGCGGTGGTGACCCGCTGCTGTACCAGCACTTGTTCTGGTTCTTCGGCCACCCCGAAGTCTATATCCTCATCCTGCCGGGCTTCGGCATGATCAGCCACATCGTGTCGACCTTCTCCAAGAAGCCGGTCTTCGGTTATCTCGGCATGGCCTACGCGATGGTTGCCATCGGCCTCGTTGGCTTCCTGGTCTGGGCGCACCACATGTATGTGTCCGGCATGGGCGTCAATGCGCAGGCCTACTTCGTGTTCGCCACCATGGTGATCGCGGTCCCGACTGGCGTGAAGATCTTCTCGTGGATTGCCACCATGTGGGGCGGATCCATCCGCTTCACGGCGCCGATGATATGGGCGCTCGGCTTCATCTTCCTGTTCACGGTTGGTGGCGTCACGGGTGTCATGCTGGCCAATGCCGGTGTCGACCGCGCCCTGCACGACACCTACTACGTTGTGGCCCACTTCCACTACGTGCTGTCGCTGGGTGCCGTGTTCGCCATCTTCGCGGGCTGGTACTTCTGGTTCCCGAAGATGTTCGGCTACATGTACAATGAAACCATCGCCAAGGTTCACTTCTGGCTGACCTTCATCGGTGCCAACATCCTGTTCTTCCCGCAGCACTTCCTGGGCCTGTCTGGCATGCCCCGGCGCTATGTGGACTACCCGGATGCCTTCGAGTTCTGGAACCAGATCTCGTCGTGGGGCTCGTACATCACGGCCTTCGCTACGCTCGTCTTCTTCGTTGGTGTGTTCCAGGCCTTTGCCCGCAAGGTGAAAGCGCCGAACAATCCCTGGGGTGAGTACGCCGATACGCTGGAGTGGACCCTTCCGTCTCCGCCGGCCTTCCACTCCTTCGAGACGTTGCCGAAGATCACGAGCAGGGAACACCACTGAGTTGGGCGCCGCGCGCGCTCCAACCGGAAACAGCACTTTGGCGAGGCCTCCAGGCCTCGCTCATCTGCCAGCAGGGCTCGTTGTGTTGGCAGATGTTCGACTTGGGTACGTTTGAAATACTGGACTGAGACACCGGCAATGGCAGAGGTCAGCTACACATCGGACACGACGGCCACATCATCGATGGGCGGGAGCGTCTCTGACTATGTTGAGCTCTTGAAGCCGCGGGTGATGTCTCTGGTCGTATTCACGGCGCTCACCGGAATGGTCGTTGCGCCTGGTTCGTTGCATCCCTTGCTGGCAGTCATTGCCCTGCTGGCCATCGCTGTTGGCGCCGGCGCGTCAGGTGCCCTCAACATGTGGTGGGACCGCGATATCGACACCATCATGTCCCGCACCAAGCGGCGCCCCATTCCCGATGGCCGCGTGGCGGCCGACGAGGCATTCGCATTCGGCATGGTGCTGGCGGTGCTGTCGGTCATGACGCTCGGCCTCATCGTGAATGTCGTCGCCGGCCTCCTGCTGGCACTGACAATCGCGTTCTACATCGTCATCTACACCATGTGGCTGAAGCGCACGACGCCACAGAACATCGTCATCGGGGGCGCGGCAGGCGCATTCCCGCCCATGATCGGCTGGGCAGCCGTGACCGGCAGTGTCAGCCTCGACAGCGTCATTCTGTTTCTCATCATCTTCATGTGGACCCCGCCCCATTTCTGGGCACTCGCGCTCTACAAGTCGAGCGATTATCAGGCTGCCGGCGTCCCCATGTTGCCGGTGGTCGCAGGTCCAAGGGAAACACGCCGCCAGATTCTGGTCTACAGCGCCTTGCTGGTGCCGTTGGCATGCGCCCCTATTTTCACCGGTCTCGGTGGCGTTCTCTATGCCATCACGTCGGTTGCCCTGGGGCTGGTTTTCCTTGGCTTGGCCGTTAATGGGTGGCGCACAACCGGTTCGGCAGGCGACAAGGCAGCCAAGCGGCTGTTCCTGTTCTACATCCTCTCTCTGTTTCTGGTGTTCGCCGCTCTTCTGGTCGAGCACGTCGTCAAATTCTGGATCGCTTGAGTATGACCATGACGGAGACCGATAGCAGAATGGATGCTGAAGTTGAGCGCCGCCGCCGTCAGCGGACACGCTCCATCGCTATTGGCTTGGGGCTGGGTGCGCTGGTGATCCTGTTCTACGCTGCAACCATTGTACGTCTTGGGCCGAATGCCCTGCGCAAGGACGGCATGAGCGATCCGCATCCGGCGGCGAGTGTCGCCGGCACGGCGCAGCAGCCCGACTGCAAGACCAAGGGGACCTGCCCATGAAGAGTAACAAGCGGATCGCCTTCCTTTTTGGAGGCATCGCCATTGGCATGTTGGGGCTCGCCTATGCCGCGGTCCCGCTCTACAGCATGTTTTGCAGCGCGACCGGGTACGCGGGCACCACGCAACGGGCCCGGGCGCCGTCGCAGCAGGTCTTGAACCGCGACATCATCGTCCGTTTCGACGCCAACGTGGCGCCAGGCCTCAAGTGGGATTTCCGGCCTGAAGTCAATTCCATGAAGCTGAAGATCGGCGAGAACGCCCTCGTGGTCTTCAAGGTCACCAATCGCGACAGCGTGCCGATCGTCGGCTCGGCCACGTTCAACGTCACGCCTGATCAGGCCGGCGCCTACTTCGACAAGGTTCAGTGCTTCTGCTTCACGGAGCAGCGCGTCGAGCCCGGTGAAACGGTTGATATGCCGGTCAGTTTCTATGTTGACCCGGCCATCGTCGATGATCCTGATGGCGCCTACATCAACTTGATCACCCTGTCCTACACCTTCCACAAGGTCGTGAACCCGACCGTGAAAGGCGTCGCCAATACCACGGCAGCGCCGGAATCCAAGCCTGGGCAGCCTGCGGCGGGGACGCCGCGAGTGCCGCCCAAGACATGAAGTTTGAGATCCGCCGGGAAGTTCGTACTTGCCGGCAAGACGTAGAGCAGAATTTGTGCGGCAGCAGCAAAAGAGAGAGTGCAAGCTGCCACAAACGAGGGGATGAGGAGACCCGGGATGGCCGATAGCCACGCCAAGCACCACGATTACCATCTCGTTGATCCGAGCCCCTGGCCATTGACCGGCTCGATATCAGCGTTCTTGTTGGCCGTCGGCGCCATTGTCTGGATGAAGACGCATGGCAGCGCCTCGGCGACCGTTCTGGGTATGCGCGGCCCCTACCTGTTCGGGTTCGGCGTGCTCTGCGTGCTCAGCACCATGTTCGTCTGGTGGCGCGACGTCATCCGGGAAGCACATCAGGGTGCCCACACCCCGGTGGTGCGGCTGCACTTCCGCTACGGCATGATCATGTTCATCGCCTCCGAGGTGATGTTCTTCGTAGCCTGGTTCTGGGCCTATTTCGACGTGTCCCTGTTCCCGGCGAATGTCCAGCCACTGCCGATCACGGCGCCTGATGGGTCCATCTCAGAGAGCTCCCACATGATCGGCATGGTGGTTCGCGATGCGCTCACCGGCGGTCATTGGCCACCCAAGCCCAGCGAGCATTTCCAGGGGACCTTCAACCCGTGGGGACTGCCGCTCGTCAATACCTTGATCCTGCTGCTGTCCGGCACCACGGTGACGTGGGCCCACCACGCGCTGCTGGAAAACAACCGCAAGGGTCTGGTGTGGGGGCTGTTCATCACGGTCGTTCTCGGCCTTCTGTTCACGACCTTCCAGGCCTACGAGTACATGCACGCGGCCTTCACGTTCTCGGGCCACATTTATGGGTCGACGTTCTTCATGGCGACGGGCTTCCATGGCGCGCATGTGATCATCGGAACCATCTTCCTGGCTGTGTGCCTGATCCGGGCCTTGCAAGGGGATTTCACGCCCAAACAGCACTTCGGCTTCGAGGCCGCCGCCTGGTACTGGCACTTCGTTGACGTCGTCTGGCTTTTCCTCTTCATCTGCATCTATGTGATCGGTGCCGGCCCGAGCGCTCACTGAGCCGGCAGCCGCCGCGGGCATCACCAACGGCGGCTCATGAAACCGCAAGACAATCAACGGCCACGAAGCACACCTGCTTCGTGGCCGTTGGCATGTTCGCCTGACCACGGGCAGGCAGATCGAGGAACGCAGCATCCCATGCGCCCAGCGGGGAGAGACGACACGACGCGATAATGCGGGTTTGTTTTCCCCATGCGGTGTGGAACAGTTGCCGGTGAACGGCGTGACGCCATGGATCGCAACGATTGGGTGTGGAACAGCGGATGACAGAGCAGATGGCACAAACACAGGCTGAACCCGAAGTTCTGGTCCGCGTCGAAGGCCGGGCGGGACGCATCACGTTGAATCGGCCCAAGGCGTTGAATGCCCTGACCCTGGGCATGACGCGCATCATCTGGCAGACCCTGCACGCCTGGAAGGACGATGCCGCTGTCGAGCTTGTCATTCTTGATGGCGCCGGTGATCGCGCGCTGTGCGCGGGCGGCGATGTGCTCTCGCTCTACCAGAGCCGCCAGCAGGGGTCCGAAGCCGCGCGCACGTTCTGGCGCGAGGAATACGAGCTCAACGCCTTCATACACCACTTTCCAAAGCCGTTCGTGCCCATCATGGATGGTATCGTCATGGGCGGCGGCATTGGCCTTTCCGCACACGCCCAGGGCGGCGCCCGCATCGTTACAGAGCGCTCCATGCTCGCCATGCCGGAAACCGGAATCGGCCTCATTCCGGATGTGGGCGGAACCTGGCTGCTCGGCCGCACCACAGGGCGGCTGGGAACATATCTCGCACTCAGCGGTGCGCGTATGACGGGAGCCGACGCCATCCAGGCCGGCATGGCCGACATTCATCTCAAGTCCGAGCAGATCCCGACCCTGTTAGCGGCACTGTCTGAGCGCAACGGTCAGGTCGTCCCGGACATTCTGGATGCCGCGCGTGATGCCGAGCCCGTGCCGATATCAAAGCTCATGCAACTGAAGCCGGCAATCGACCACTTCTTCTCCAAGCCGACCGTCGAGGAAATCCTGTTCGAGCTGCAGACCACCATGGACGATTGGGCGATGAAGACCCGGGCAGATCTGCTCGACAAGTCGCCACTTGCCTTGAAGACCACTTTGGCGGCTGTTCGCCGCGTGCGCAGCGGCGAGGTCAAATCGCTCGAGGCCGCGCTGACTGACGAGTTCCGTCTCTGCACGCATCTGTTCGAGCATGGCGAGTTTCCGGAAGGCGTCCGTGCGCTTCTTGTGGACAAGGACAAGGCGCCGAAATGGTCGCCAGCGGAACTCGAGGACGTCACCGGCGACATGGTCGAGGCGCTGTTCCAGCCAGTCGAGCCCAAGAGCGATGAGCCGGATTTCGCCTGAGAAGGCGGCATGGGGCTGGAGGGGCGTAGGGACGCGGGTATTGAACGCACTACCAGTCCGCCGGATGGCGGACCCATCCGGCTTCCAGCCGTAACCCGAAGCCTCCGGCTTGAGCCGGTGGTCGCTCACATGGAAACGCCCAGGCCGCAATTGCGGCCTGAGCCTTATGTCCCGCCCTCGCGGAGCGCCCGGCCGAAGGCTGCTACAGCGCGAGCGCAAACAAGGCGGACCTGGTCCGGTTCGACCGGAATTGGTCTAGTGCTTGCGTGGGCCGCGAATGATGCGGCGGCCAAGCGCATGACGATGCACTTCGCTCGGCCCGTCGTAGATGCGGAAGGCGCGGACATCGCGGAAGATGCGCTCGATCATGGTGTCGTCGGTGACACCCATGCCACCCAGGATCTGCATCGAGCGGTCAACCACCCTGAAGATGGCCTCCGCGCAGATCACCTTGGACATCGAGCTTTCCGCCGAAGCGCGCTCGCCCTGGTCCAGCAGCCACGCACACTGCCAGATCGCCAGCTGCGAGACGTGCATGTCCATCTGGTTGTCAGCCAGCATGAACGAGACGCCTTGATGCTCGCCCAGCGGCTTGCCGAACGATTGGCGGTGGCGGGCATATTCGGTCGCGATGTCGTGCGCGCGGCGTGCCGAGCCGAGCCAGCGCATGCAGTGCGTCAGCCGCGCCGGCGCAAGCCGGACCTGCGCATACTGGAAGCCCTTGCCGATTTCCCCCAGGATGTCATCCCCCGAAACCCTGAGGTTCTCGATATCGATCACGGCGTGCCCGCCCATGAAGCTCGAGTCCATCGTGCCCAGAACGCGGCTGATCTTGAACGCAGGATTGGGCAGTTCGGTGAGGAACATCGTGCAGTCCGTCGGACCGTCGCCGGTGCGGGCCATGATGATCGCGAACGATGCGCCCTCCGCGCCCGTGATCAGGGTTTTGCGGCCGTTGATGACGAAGCCGTTGCCGTCGGGCGTCGCTCGGGTCTTGAGCAGCAGTGGGTCAGCACCAGCGCCACCGTCCGGCTCGGTCATGGCAAAACACGAGCGGGTCTCGCCTGTTGCCAGCTTGGCCAGGAATTTGGCTTTCTGGGCAGGGCTCGCCACCTTGTGCATCAGATGGATATTGCCCTCGTCGGGAGCATGAAAGTGCAGGGCGATCGGACCCAGGATCGAATAACCGGCAGCCTCGAAAACCACCGCCTGCTCGAAGTGCGAGAAGCCCTGGCCACCGAATTCCTTGGGACTGTTGATCCCGAGCAGGCCGGCTTCCTTGGCGGTCTTGTTGAGGTCCCGGCGCATGTCTTCGGAAATGCCGTGGTCCGTCCAGCGCGGATCCTTCTCGAACGGGATGATTTTTTCCCGCACGAAGGCCGCCACCCGGTCACGCAGCTCGGCCAGTGGTTTGTCGATCGTGAAATCCATGTGTCGTCGGGCTCCTGATTGGGGCAGGCGAGTGGTTGGCCGATTGCAGCGACATGGGAAAATGAACAGTGCAAAGGCCCTGCCGGCGGCGGTCGTCTTCACCTGCCAGGTGATGTGATGCGCCAAGCGTAGACTTAGCTGGTCACCGTTGGAAGCTGGGCAGCCGGCCTGCGCGGTTGTGTCCATATTGGATGGCCGATATCAGCGCGGTCAGCCGGGCGCGTGAGCGCAAACAGGTCGGACCGAGTGAGGTTTTGCCGGAATTGATCTGGCCAGTTTTCAAGTGGCCCGGGCCCGCGACAGCGACACGAGTGTCGCAAAGGAAACCGCCAGGATGGCGACGGCCAGCGCCGCAAAGATGCGGTTCGCAGCCCAATCGACCTTGTCGGCGGCGAGTTTCCCGGACAACGCCAGATAGGCAAGGCCACCAACCGCGACGGCTCCCTGCGCAAACGCGAGTGGCCAGGCGACCCGGTAGTGGAGTTTGTCCCATCCATCGCGCTCCGTACGCCGGGGAATGGGGAGCGTCCTCGAAAATGCGAGATTGCCCGCGGCCAGCAGGAGCATCGCGATGGCATAGACCCAGCAGTGTTGCCACCACAGCCCCGTGATCGGGGTGATGTGCAGACCTTGCATGGCCGCCGCCCCCCAGGCGTAGGCAATGGCGGCCAGCAGGGCATTACGCTGAATGGCGAAATAGGTCCTGATCGCGATGGCGCGGGGATTGAGCGTAGCCGGCAGACGCCAGCTCTCGAAGTTCGATGCGACCGCGCCGATGGAAACCGCGAATGCAAACAAGACGGCTCCAGCAGACACGAGCGGCCGGTTTTGCCCATGCGCGGCAAACATCATGATGACGAGACTTATCCCGGCGAACACCATCACCGTGCGTCGGATAAGCGCCTTATTGAGCGTGCGCTGCTCGGCCAAGTTCCCCCTCCGTGCCCGAGCCGGCCGCTCGCGAGCGTCTGTGACTATGATGCCTGAGGTTTACGCCAACCGATATGCGATAGCGTGTTCAAGCTGATGGCGGCAAGAGCCAAAGCGCCAAAAAAGAAGATGTTGTTGGCCGCCCAGTCCTGCGACCCATACCTCTGGCCTGCCTCGGTCGTGAACCGCCACATCTTGCCATCGATCAGCAGCCCGGCCATCGTGATCAGCATAGCAACGAAGATGAAAATTGAGAACCCGCGGACCACATCGAACATGACGGCATCGGTGCGGTTGGCGTCCGCGTCCTTCTGCATCGTGGCCGCCAAAAACAGTGACAGGCCTGCCAGAACGAAGAAGATGAGAAAGAACTGCCACCATTCGCGCCAGGCCAGGATGTCGAAAGCATAGGTGACCAGCAATCCCAGCGCCCCCCAGCCCCAGACGATCCCCATGTAGCGCAGCCCGATCGAGGCCGTGGCCGCTTTCCGGTCCGCGTCACGCGTCGCAGAGCGTTCCTCCGCGAACGCCGCCAATGCCAGCAGGATGCTGATCATGGCCGCAACCAGCATGTGGATGTAGTAGTGCTTGATGGCAGCCGTCACCACGAGGATCGCTACGCTGATCCCGATCCCCAGGCTCCAGATGATCATGCTCGCCATTGCGCTCCCCCTCAATCAGGTAAAACCCTGCATCAGAACGTCGTGTGCCCTATTCGATGATCTCTACTTTGATAATCTTTTAAATATTCCGTTGCGACGCCTCCAATGGCTGTCTGGGATAAAAAACCGTTGAAATCTGGAAGACTGCGAAACGGTCAAGTGCATCATGGGAACTGCCGGGCGTTCATCTGGCCCATAATGTCCAATCCGGATCAAGATACCCGCCTGTGCCCGCATCTTGCCCGCCTCGGACGTCACCGCTGGCCGACTGCGCCCTATGCAGCAGCCGACGTGTTGTCGAGCGCCTCGCCACGATAAGCCAGCGCTTCTGCGATATGAGGGCGCCCCACGTGTTCAGCGTCCTCCAGGTCGGCGATGGTACGGGCAACCTTGAGCGTCCGATGGAAACCTCGTGCGGAAAGACCCATGGCTTCGCTCGCGCGACACATCAGCGCCAGACCGTCTCCATCCGGCATCGCCGTCTCTTCGAGCAGCCGCCCTGTGAGGGCTGCGTTGGTCGAAAGCCTGGTCCCGGCCGGACCGGTCTCGGCAAATCTCTGTCTTTGCCGCCGCCGTGCTGCAATGACCCGTGCGCGGATTTCGGCACTCCCTTCCCGGGGAGATGGCAGCAGCAGATCCGCAGCTGAAACCTGTGGTACCTCGATCCGCATGTCGATGCGATCGAGGAACGGCCCGGATAACCGGGCTTGATAGTCTGCCGCACAGCGTGGTCCCCGTCGGCACGTCGCGCCCGGACTCGAGCCGCCGCATTTGCAGGGGTTCATCGCGGCAATGAGCTGGAACCGCGCAGGATAGGCAATCCGATGGTTCGCCCGAGCGATGACCACTTCGGCGGCCTCCAGCGGCTGGCGCAGGGCATCGAGGACGTTGGGATGAAATTCGGGCAGTTCATCGAGAAACAGCACGCCATGATGCGCGAGTGAAACCTCGCCCGGCCGTGGTCGTGTACCGCCGCCGACCAGCGCGGCCATGCTGGCGGAATGATGCGGTGCGCGAAACGGACGCTGGCGCACCAGGCGGCCGTCGGCAAGCTCGCCGGCCAGGCTCTTGATCATCGAGACTTCCAGCATTTCCGCTGGTTCCAGTTCCGGCAGGATGGTGGAAAGGCGCTGCGCCAGCATGGATTTGCCCGATCCAGGCGGTCCGGTCATGAGCAGGTTGTGACCGCCGGCCGCTGCGATTTCCATCGCCCGCTTCGCGCTTTCCTGGCCCTTGACGTCGGCAAAATCAATGCTGCTGGCGGCTTCGCTCACCACGTTGGGCTCGGGCTTCGCCAGCGTCTGCACCCCCTTGAAATGGTTGACCAGCGCGATCAGGTGGGGTGCGGCCAGAACCGCCATGTCCTCCGCCGCCCATTGCGCTTCCGCGCCACCGTCTTCGGGACAGATCAGGCCTTTGCGCATGGCGTTGGCGCCGATCGCTGCCGGCAATGCCCCCGGCACGCTTCGAATGGAGCCATCGAGGGCCAGTTCACCGATGGCGGCATATCCGGCGATGGCATCGGGCGCGATCGCCCCCATGGCCGACATCAGCGCCAGCGCAATCGGCAGGTCGAAATGGCTGCCTTCCTTCGGGAGGTCCGCCGGCGCAAGATTGACCGTCACATGCTTGAATGGAAACCCCAGGCCAACCGCATGCAGCGCGTTGCGCACCCGTTCACGGCTCTCCGCCACGGCCTTGTCGGGCAATCCGACAATGGCAAACTGGGCTCGCCCGTTCGTGATCCGCACTTCGACGGAAACGCGTCGCGCCTCGATCCCCTCGAACGCGACAGTCGCAATCTGCCCGTACATGCACCCCCACCACCATGTCACCGCTGCGCAATAGGACTCGATTGCTGATCGCAGCCTTGATGATCCATCTTACGTGGATGCTGCAATCTTGTCGAGAACATTATACGAACAATATGTGGACACAGCTTCCGACTGGAACCGCGCAGGGGATCAAGGTAGGCAAAAACAAACCCACCGCGGCCAGGACGTCTGGTCCTCGGTGGGGCGTAATGGACTGGCATTTCGTCGAAAATCCGCGCCGCCCCTGACCGGCTTCCAGGCCGGGTCCGCGGCGCCGGGACTAGTCAGCGCCTGCGCGACGGGGGCCTGCGGCCACCGCCGAAACCACCCGGAGGCGGCCCGCTGCGGGTATCCTTGTGGCGGAAATTGATACGACCCTTGCTCAGATCGTAGGGGGTCATCTCGACCGTGACTTTGTCGCCAGCCAGAATTCTGATGCGGTTCTTTTTCATGCGTCCGGATGTATAGGCGATGACTTCGTGTCCGTTTTCAAGGGTCACGCGGCACCGTGCGTCGGGCAGGACTTCCGCCACCACACCCTCGAACTCAAGCATCTCTTCCTTGGCCATGCAATCTCCTGGGTAGCTCGGCTTTCCGAGGCCCTTTTTTGGGGGAAGTCCGGAAAACCCAATCGTCGATGGCTTGGCTTCGGACCAAACCATCGACGAGAGTCGTTACCGCATATCATGAGGGCTGGCCGCCGCAGTGAGCGTCAAGGCCTTGTGCCCCATACCCGCCAACCACCTTGAGAGGTCCCATGCTGCAGAGCGTCCATGTTGAGACGGTCAGGCAGCGACTGCCGAAGTTGGAGGTATTGAATATGCAGTATTCGTTCACGCTATCGAAGGCCCGCCGCAACCGGCAGTGAGACGGGCACTCATCAAACGCGAGTTAGGTCTTGAGATTGACCGCGGCGCTCTTGCCATTGCGGCCTTTTTCGATTTCGTACGTGATGCGCTGTCCTTCGCGCAGCCCGGTCAATCCGGCGCGCTCGACCGCGGAGATGTGGACGAACACGTCGTTCCCACCCTCATCAGGTTGAATGAAGCCGTAACCCTTCTGGGCGTTAAACCATTTTACGATGCCGGTGGCCATTTAAGGACCTCCAAAGGTAGATTAGGCCGCCGGCACCATCGCCAGCAACCATCAAATCACGCATTGGAGTGAGAACAGAGTCAGCCATCCAAGCTGTCGTGTAGTGCGCACCAAAGCGAGTTCGACGGGAGATTATATGGTCTGCCTCGCCGCAGAACGCAAGCAAGATTGCTACGCAAAGCGACACCATCAACCCGACCACCTAGGCGCCCGGGTCCGAAAAGGATCTCACAAGATCCGCTAAACTTTTGCTGCGTCTAGCAGATAACTGTTCTTCCGCAGGTGGTGCATATAACGCCGCAATCAAAATAATTTGTCGTTTGCTTTTTCCAGCGGCCCCCTCAGAGGCTGATTGTTTTGATTCAGATCAAATGCTTCTGGCGAAACAAGAGAGAGCCACTCCCCTGACAGCGATAGGACCATTGATCCTCTCTTTGACAGGGTATTGTCAATAAATGATTGCCGTTCAAGATCAGCACCCGCCCGCAACCAGACCGAGCGAGGCGTGAGCCCAACCATCTCGCAATGACATGCGAAATAACAGAAACGGATTGTCGCATGTGGATGAGCAACGCGCTCGATCCTGTGCGCCTTAAGGGCCACTGGTTGCGGAGATGGGGTGTATGCGTCCTGTCAGCCGCTTGGCTTCGCGCCGAAATAGGCCTCGAAAGCCAGCGTCTCTTCAGCGCCTTCGCGGTAGAGAGGTAGATGGTTGGGCAGGCCCTCAATGCGATCGAGCCAGTGCGCGATATTGGGCCAATCCTCTGGCGGCAAGCCGGTTTCGCTCATCCATCGGGTGTAGGGATAGAGCGCCAGGTCCGCGATGGTGACGCCCGGCCCTGCGATCCAGTCCGCCGTCGCAAGCCGCTGGTCCATGACGCCAAGTGCAAACCGGCTGCGGGCTTCGAGAGCCTTCAGCTGTTCAGCGTGCGGAGGCTCTCCGGAAAACCGAACGAGATAACGCATGACGGCCAGGGCCGGCTCGTGGCTGTACTGCTCGAAAAACATCCAGCGCAGAACTTCGGCCTGCGCGCGGGCATCGCTAGGCCAAAAGGGCGTGCCATGTGCGTGATAGAACAGCAAAGCCCCTGAATCGGTGAGCACATCACCATTGTCGTAGAGAACGGACGGAACCTTGCCCATCGGATTGATGGCGAGAAACCGGGGATCGCGAGTGTCCCCTCTGTCCTGACGCACATCGACCCGGCGGAACGGCGTCCCGGTATGGTGCAGCAACATTTGCACCTTTTGGACGTTGCCCGAATCGAGATTGCCAAAGAGGGTCAGCATGCCCCTGCTCCGTGTTCATGCGGCGTTGACCAGCGATCGTGCAGACACGAAGCCCATCCGCGCGATCGCTGCGGCCTGTCACTATGCGGCCGAAATCAGAACGGGGCGTCGCCTGAAATCGTGATGCGATGCATTCGCCTCCGCTTACCCGGATAATCGTTGAGCGCCCGGTGCATGGTGCAGCGGTTGTCCCAGATCGCCATCGACCCGGGTTGCCAGCGGAACCTGCATGTCATCTCGGGCTGCGTCGAATGCTGCATCAGGTAGTCCAGGATCGGACGCGCCTCTTTCGTCTCGAATCCATCCAGTGCGACCGCATGATTGCCCACGAAAAGCGCCTTTTTCCCGGTCTCCGGATGGGTGCGAACCAGCGGGTGCGCGGCTTCCGTGATCAGATCGCCCGGATCGCGGATTTTCGCCGCCATCTTGTCGTTGCCCTTGTAGCGGCCCTCGCTGACGCTGCCCATGCCATCCGATTTTGAGAGCTCTTTCCGGTTGCCAACGTTCCAGGTCTTCACCTTGCCGATCATGGCTTTCATGGCGTCCGACAATGTCTCGTAGGCCAGATACTGGTTGGAGAACAGGGTGTCGCCGCCGGCGTCCGGCGTTTCCTTGGCGTACAGGATCGTGGCCTTGGCAGGCTTGGGGTTGAACATCTGATCCGAATGCCAAGTCGATCCGAACGCCCGCGTGTCCCCCTCTTCCTTGATGATTTCAAGGATATCCGGGTAGTCGTCCATGCCCTTGACGAAGGGGTGGTGATGGATCTCGCCCCACCGTTTTGCGAATGCGATCTGCTCGTCCGGCGTCAACTCCTGGTCCCGGAAGAAGATCACCTGATGGTCGAGCCAGGCGTCCTTGATGTCGCCGAAGGTCTCGTCGTCCAGGTCCCGGAGATCGACACCGGAAATCTCGGCGCCGAGTGCGCCTGCGATGGGCTTGACCTCGATCCGTCGATTGCTGCGCATGGCTATGTGTCCTTCGTTGAAGAATGCGATTGGGACTCAATTCCGCGGCCTGCTGCATGGCGGGCCGTTGGCCGCGGATCACCCGGCCCGGCAGCGCGCCGGTGGCCTCACCGTTGCGGTATGTCACCTGGTCGGAGACGATCGTGGTCTCGTACCCGTCGGCCTTCTGCAGCAGGCGCCGTCCGCCCGCCCGCCGGCAGGTCATGGCTGACATAGGGCTTGCCGAAGGAAAGGCGGTCGTAGTCGATCAAGGATTGACCTGCTGCGACACGCTGTCAATCGCGGCAGCGTTCCGGTGGACGGATGGGTGGGGAACAAGCGGCTCGTGATGAGCCCGCGCCTCAAAACCGCAGGAGCTGGCGCAGCATGAAGCCGAAATCGACCTGCAGCAGTGTTTCGAGAATCTTGACCGCAAACATGCCGCCGAGCAGCAGCAGCACGCCCTTGGTGAGGCGACGGAACCAGCGGCCGATGTCCGGCATCACCTTCACGGGAATATTGGTCTCGGGCAATTGCGTTTCCGCCACCACGCCATCGGCGCCGATGGTCCGGGTCGTGACGCTCAGTTGCAGCGCGCCTCTGCCGGTTTTCTGCGGCAGGATCGTCAAGCGCCAGATCGCCGTGTCACTGTCGAAACGCGGCTGCTGGTTTGCCGCGGTCTGGTCCCACAGCGTTTCGGGCGAGGTGGCGTCGATCAGGAACCGCCCCTTCACCGGCCTCACCCGCACCGCAATGGCCCGCGCCACCGCATGTTCGCCGCGCAGGGCGACAGAGCGGGTGCCAACGCCGCCTCCGGCAAGGGGGGGGCGTTCAATCCGGACCTCGACCACTTTCGCTTGTCCCACGCGCATCGGCCCGCCGATGTTGTGGGCGAGTTGGTGGCTGTCCATGGGCGGCACGCGATGCGCCTCCAGGCCGACGCCATATCCTGGCCCGTCGGTCGGTCGGTCATGGTGCGGCATGCGCACTGTTGGCGGTGCCGGTTGAAGAGGCTGCTCGCCGCGCGTGTCACCGAATGGATTGGGCGGCACCGGGCCCGGCCCGGTTGGTCGGTAGGGGGTGTGGGGTTCGAAGTCCGGTGGGGCCAGGCCGCTGCCGGACCGCGCTTGCGGGGCAGGCGGGCGTTGAGGAGCCGATGGCGAATGCGGCGGTTGCGTTGGCGCCAACTCGCGTCCTGCAGCCAGGCCTTGCCGGTGCGGTGCGGTTGGGAAAGGCGCTGGCAGGGCAGCTGGCGCACTTCCGGCAGTGCCCGGCCGGGGCCCTGACGGCGGCATCGATGCCCGCGCGCCCGCTTGCTGTCGAAACCCTGGCGCACTGCTCGCGCCCTGGCTGTGCCCGCCGGCTGGTCCGGCATCCGGGTGTCCGACAACTGGCCGCGCCGGTTCGGTTGCGAAGATCGGCGGTTCCGCATCACGGTCATGCGGCGGCGGTGCGGGCTTCGGTGTCTCGCCTGTGCCCTGCGGCCATGACCGGCCCACGGCAGGCCCCGGATTCTGGGTAGGCGGATCGTTCGCCAGTGTTTGCTGTGGCGGTGGGTTGCGGCCGGACTGTGGTCCGCCAGCCTGCTCGACCGGTGGCGCTGGTACCCTGTGCGGCGCACCAGCCTGTCTCTCGGGCTGCAAGCTGTCGGATTGATAGTGGCCTGGCGGGGCGAGCGGTGCGCCGGTTTGCCGGACCTGACCACCCGGCGGCTCGACCTCGTGCGCCATGGCCGCGTTGGCCTGTGGCTGGGGCGGAGCTTCGGCGTGGGGTGCGATGCCCGCTGCTGTCGCTCCGTTCCGCTGCCCTGGTGCCGGCCCCATGCGGGATGCAACCCGCTGGCGAGCCAAGTCCAGTTGGCTCGTTGCGGTGGCCGTGGAAGGCCCTGCATCGCCGTGCGCGCCAGCATCGTGCGGTTCAGGCGCCGCGATCGGATGGTGGGCAGCCGGTTGTTCGGCCTGGGAAGCGGCTGCGGTTGGTTCCGCCTCGGCAGGGGGCGCCGCCGGCGCAGGCTCGGCCTGCTGCGCGGATCGCTGCGCAGCCTCGCGCAACGCCTGGATGGCCGCCTCGAACGTCAAGCCCTGCGCCTTCAGGTAATTGGCGGCCATGCTGCGCCCGTCACCGATGAGCGCGGCAAGGACGATCGCCCCGTCGATGGCATCTCGCTTGCCCTGCTGGGCGGCGAGCGTCGCGTATTTCAGAACCTGCGTCAGGGCGGTGGAAATGGCAGGGGGCGTGCCTTGCGGTACGCGGTCCTGGAGATCCGCGATATACCCGGCAAGGTCGCTGCGCAGACGGCTGCTGTCCACGTTGCAGGCCGTGAGAACGTGCATCGCGTCGGGATCTTCCGTGAGCGCCAGCATGAGATGCTCGAGCAGCACTTCCGGCTGCGATTGTCCTGCTGCGTATTCGCGCGCTCTCAACAGCGTGGACTGAAGAGCCGAGGAAATCGGCAATCTGCCGCTGCTCTCAGCCATTGTTTGCGCCATTCCCTCTCGCGTCCCGCTGCCGTTGCACCTGCTCACCGCGAACCGATGGACATCACGCCCAGGGCCCCCTGCCTCTGCTGACCGTTACCTGCAAGCCGAAAGGCCAGTCGGATCCCGCGAGCGCCGTGAGGTTATTCTCCGCAATTTACCAGTTAAGTGGGCTTCGCGGCAAAACTTTAGCCGACCAGAGGAAATCGTGCATCCTCCGTGTCTTTTGCGTTGCGCCCGACCTCACCTGTGCAACTCGTCCGTCCTCCTGGTGCGGCGCGCACGCCGCATCATTGACAGGCGGGGCACAACGGGCCCTGATCTGGCATCTGATGACTTTTTGCACTGCCAGCATAAGGAGAACGCCATGAGTCGGGTTTGTGCCATTACGGGTGGAGCTTCGGGAATTGGTCGCGGCACGGTCAAGCGCCTCCTGGCAGAGGACTGGACCGTTGTTGCGATCGACCGCGCCGAGGAAGGGCTGGCGGCCCTGAGCGAGGCGTGTGGGTCTCATGCCGGGCGCCTCCAGACCATTGCAGCCGACGTGACGTCCGAGGCGAGCCTTGAAAAGGCATTTGCCGGAATCGCGTCGAAGCATGGCCGGTTGAATGGTTTTGTCGGCTCCGCCGGACTTCTGCGCACCGGCACCCTGGACACGATGGCGGTCAAGGACTTCGACGATGTTTTTGCGGTCAATGTGCGCGGACTTTGGCTTTCGGCCCGCTGTGCCATGCCCTTGCTGAAGGGGGCGGCGGCCAAGGGAGAGATCGCACGCGCCGTTTTCCTCGCCTCCATCGCCGGTATCCGCCACAAGATCGACAGTGGCGCCTATGCCGCCACCAAGGCCGCCGTCATGGCCATGACGAAGGTGTGGGCCGTGGAAAGCGCCCCCCACGGCGTTCTGGTCAATGCCGTTGCCCCGGCTACGGTCGAAACGCCCATGGTCGCCCCGTTCCTCAATCCTGGAAGCAACACGCGCTATCGCACCAGCGGCACCTCCCCGCTCGGCCGCATCGGCCAGCCCGAGGACATCGCCGCTGTCATCCGCTTCCTGCTGAGCGAGGATGCGGGCTACGTCAACGGCACCATCATTCCTGTTGATGCCGGCACCAGCGCTGCATTCGTCCCGCCCGGCGTCAAGGCCTGAGCCAGCCGCCGCCCAGGCGGGCGGTGTACATGTGTTGGCCCCGTGCCACTGGTCGCGCCCCGCTGGTCGCAGGTCTGGCCAGCCGGGGCAGTCCGCAAACAAGCCTGATCGTTCAGGCTTTGCCGGAATTGGTCCGGCGGGCCCCCACGCTTGCGTCTGCCGCATCTTGCGCTATCACTCTGGGAAGCTGCCCAGCAGGGCCCTTGCAGAACTTCAGCGCGGGAAGGCGCATATGACTGATCAACTCCTATCCTTGAAGGGCCAGGTCGCGATGGTGACGGGCGCGTCGTCCGGACTTGGTGAACATTTCGCGCAGGTCCTCGCCAGGGCCGGCGCCAGGGTCGTTCTCGCCGCGCGGCGGATAGATCGCCTGGAAGACCTGAAAAAGCGCATCGAGGCATCAGGAGGCGAAGCCCATGCCGTTGCCCTCGACGTCCGCGACCCCGCGAGCGTGAAGGGCGCGTTCGATGCCACCGACAAGGCCTTCGGTCCGGTCACCGTTCTGGTCAACAACGCTGGCGTCACCGACCCGGCCTTCATGACGCGGATGTCGGAAGAGCAATGGCGCGGCGTGCTCGATGTCAACCTGGATGGCGTCTTCCGGGTCGGCCAGGAGGCGGCCCGCCGCATGGTGGCGAGCGGCAAGGGCGGTTCGATCGTCAACATCGCCTCCATTGTCGGCCTTGGTGCCATCAAGACGCTGTCGGCCTATGCCGCATCCAAGGCGGCGGTGATTGCCTTGACGCGCAACTGGGCGCTCGAGCTGGCGCGTGACAAGGTGCGCGTCAACGCCATCGCTCCGGGCTACATTTCGACCGAGCTCAACGACGACTTCTGGGAAACCGAGGCCGGCAAGCGCATGATTGCCCACGTTCCCATGCGCCGCCTGGGCAGCCTCAACGAGCTGGACGGCCCCTTGCTGCTGCTGGCTTCGCCCGCCGCCAGTTCCTTCATGACCGGCTCCACCATCGTCGTCGATGGCGGCCATCTCCTGCCGACGGAGTGAGCATGTCGTCTTCTTCCAAGGCGGCCGAGGCAACGGCGCGGCCACCGCTCGAAAAGGCAGGTTTTGAAGCCCTCGTGCCCTGGCTCACAACCGCGGTGGGGGCCGATAAACTCGCGATTGTTGATGCCACGCTCCTGGCCGGTGGCGCCGTTCAACAGAATTGGCGCCTCGATGTCGAGGTGACAGGCGGGCCGCGCTCTGGCCGGCAGTCCTGGGTGTTGCGCACGGATGCCGCCGCCAGCCTGGATGTCAGTCTCGACCGCATGTCCGAGTTCCGCTGCATCGAGGCCGCCCACCATGCAGGCGTGCGGGTCGCCGAACCCATAGCGGCCACCGCCGATGAAGGCCTCATCGGACGTCCCTTCGCGATCCAGGCGCTGGTGTCCGGAAACGCACAGGGCCGCCGTATCGTGCGCGACCCCGACTTGCCGGCGTTCGGTGATGCGCTCGCAACCGAAATCGGGCGTGAGCTGGCGCTGATCCACACCATCACCCCGCGCCAGGATGTGCTTCCGTTCCTGCCGGTTCCGGTCATGAATCCATCCCGGCGTGAGGTGGCCGAGATGCGCCGTGGCCTCGACGGGGCGAGCGAGCGGCGTCCGGCACTCGAATACATCCTGTCCTGGCTTGACGCCAATGCCCCGGAGCCGTCCGGCCTCACCCTGGTCCATGGGGATTTCCGCACCGGCAACTACATGGTCGACAAGGGCCGGTTGACCGCTGTCCTCGACTGGGAATTCTGCCACTGGGGCGATCCGCGCGAGGATCTCGGCTGGTTCATTGCCCGCTGCTGGCGCTTCGGCAACGACGACAAGGTGGCCGGTGGCATCGCCAGGCTCGCGAGCCTGCTCGAAGGCTACAACGCCCACGCCGGCGTCAGCATCGCGGCGCCCGAGCTTGCCTATTTCGAGGTTCTGGCGGCCGCGCGCTGGGCGACCATCTCGCTGCTGCAGGGCGACCGTTTCATCCAGGGCGGCGAGCGCTCGCTCGAATTGGCGCTGACCGGACTGATGCCGCCGGAGATGGAGTGGGATGCGCTCGACATCATCGACAGGCTGGCAGCCCGCGGGAGGGTGACATGAAACCCCAACGTCTCGGCGCGGAAGCGCTGCTCGACCTCGTTGCCGAGGTCTTCAGGACCGAAATCCAACCCTCGCTCGGCGGCGACAAGCGTTATCTTGCCGCCATGATGGGCAACGCCCTGGAAATCGCCCGGCGCGAGATCGGCGTTGAGGATGAAGCCCTCGATTTCGAGTTGCTCGATGCGTTCTATGATGACGGCGACGGCACCATGCAGCAACTGGCCACGGACATCCGGTCGGGAACGATTTCCGATGCAACCAATCCCGATCTGCGCGGGCGCCTGAAGGCGCACCTCGCAAACGAGCTGAAGGTGCGCAATCCACGCTTCCTGGCGAGCCGGGGCGTGAAGCCATGACCAAACGGGAGGCGGGCACGCCATGATCGAAGACATCCTCGACATCAAGACCCGCGACGGCGCGATGGAGACGTTCATCTGCCACCCGGAGCGTGAGGCCGCACCGCTTGTCCTGTTCCTGATGGACGCGCCCGGCATCCGCGAGGAGCTTTACGACATGGCCCGTCGCCTTGCCACGGTCGGCTATGCCGTGTTCCTGCCGAACCTCTATTACCGGGCAGGCCGGGACACGAAATATTCGACGGATGTCCTGGTGCACGGCAGCGACGAGCACGCACGTATGCGCGCCGTGCGCACGAAGATGACGATCCCGCCGGTCATGAACGACATTGCCGATATGCTGGCTTTTGCCGACACCCAGGGCTACGTCAGGCCCGGACCTGTCGGTGCGCACGGCTATTGCATGAGCGGTCCCTATGCGTTGGCCGCCGCCGCCCGCTATCCGGATCGCATTGCCGCGGCTGCATCGTTCTATGGCACATGGCTCGTCAGCGATGCAGAGGAAAGCCCGCACCAGACCTTCGACAAGTCGAAGGGCGAACTCTACATCGCCTGCGCCGAGTTCGATGACCTGGCTCCCCTTCCCATGGTGGCCGAGTTGCGCGGCCTGTTCGAGAAATCGGGCGCCAAGGGTGAGATTGAACTCTATGGTGGCGTGCACCACGGCTTCGGGTTCCCGGGGCGCAAGGTCTACGACAGGCCGGCAGCCGAGCGCCATTGGGAACGTCTGATTGCGCTCTATCGCCGTTGTCTTGGATGACGCATCCGCGACTTGCATTGAACCGCACCGGCCGAAGGCTGACACGAGCGCAAACAGACCAATTCCGCCTTTGCCGGAATTGGTCTACGTCGGCCGCATGAACTCGAAGATCTTCGAGTAGGTATTGCGGTTGCGTGTCGAGAATGCGCCGACGTCCGCATCATAGGTCGCAAGCAGCTTCTTGAGGCCGGGGCCTGACAGCGCCTCGTCCATCTTCTCCGCGCTCTCGAAGGCGTAGAGCGCGATGTATTGGTGTGTTCCGTCTCCCAGCACGACCTTGTAGCGGGCCCCGCCGATACAACCTGGAAATGTCCTCACCGCGTCCGGCGTATGCTCGGCATCGTACCAGCGATTGAAATCAGCTTCGCGCTCGGGTTGGACGGTGGCGCGCACCGCCAGGAAATGGTCGGGAAAAAGCATTGGGTTCTCCTCCTCGCGGCGCCTGCTTGGACACCGCCGGGCTGCGATACGACATCAAGGCTATGCGGCACCCGCGTCTGCGGCCAGCAGGAAATGCCCTGTTGCAGCCACGGTCCATGGCACCCACAGCCAGGGCTCTCAACCAAGCCGCAAACAACGTGCTTGCCTCTGTCAACGTCAGGCGGCACGCTTGTAACGGAAATCGACATGCGCCCACGGGGGGTGCAATCCGTGCCAATTGATTGTGAGAATAGCTGACGCCATGGCTCAAATCCTGAATTATGACGACCTGCGCCGCGCTGCCCAGCGCCGACTGCCGAAGATTGCCTGCGACTTCAGCGACGGTGGCCTCGATGCCGAGGTCGGGCTCGAACGCTCTGGGTGGGGGTTCGAGCGCCACCGCATCGTGCCGCGCTACA
>JBKDZY010000346.1:0-11171 GCA_047971765.1 Hyphomicrobiaceae bacterium
GTTGCCATGATGAGCGTCAGGGCGTGGGGTGATGGCACGATCCAGGTTTCAAACGGGGCGAGGCCGAGACCGGCCATCATGACCATGGCCGACGCGGCGAAGGTCACGAAAATGGACGGTACGCTCCGGTCGACGAAGCGGGTTGCCAGATCGCGGGTCGAGGACGACATGAGGCAGGCCAGGGCCAGCCAGATGGCGGGAACGAATGCGCTGGTGCCGGGCTTGATGATGAGCAGTGCGCCCGCAAAGCCGATGCACGACGCCACCCAGCGGCGCCAACCGACATGGGCGCCCAAGAGGATGGCGGCACCGGCGGTTACAAGGAGCGGACCGACCTGGAGGATGGCATTGATGTTCGCCAGCGGCAGATGACGCAGGGAGGCGACGACGAACAAGGTTGCGCTGGCGGCGGCAATGAGGCGGGTCAGCATCGCGCCCTGTAGCAGCACGCGTGGGGAGCGCCAGCCGCCGAGGATGCTGCAGATCAGGCCCATGATGGAGGTGGCGACAAGTCCACGCAGGAAAATGATCTCGCCATTCGGCAATTCGGCGGTGATCAGCTTGACGATCGCGTCATTGGTGATGAAACCGATGGCCGACATGAGCATCGCGGTGATGCCCTTCATGTTCTCGCTCACGGACGGCCTCTCTGGATGTTGAGCTTGCGCTCCCTGAAAAATGTGTAGAGACCGGCGGAAATGATCACGGCCGTGCCCAGCAGGGCCAACCGGTCCGGCCATTCACCAAAAATGATGATGCCCGCGATGATGGCCCAGATGATGCCAGAATATCGGAAGGGTGCAACGACCGCGACCTCGCCACGGCGCATGGCTTCGATCACCAGGAAATATCCGGCAATGACGAATACTGCCGCGCTGGTGCCCAGGGTCAGCGCGCGGCCGTTCGGCATATGCCAGGTTTCAAAGAGTGACTGCGCGAGCGCCATCAAGGCGACGGCGATGGAGGAGATGAAGGTCAACAGGATGGTCGGCACTCCTCTATGAATGCGCCGGGTGGAAAGGTCGCGGGTGACGACGGCTGCAACAGCGGCCAGTGCGACGAGGGACCATGGGTTGACGGCCGATGTGCCCGGCCGGATCACGACAAGAACACCTGCAAGTCCAACAGCGGTCGCGAGCCACCGCCGCCATCCCACGGGCTCGCCGAAGACAAGAGCCGCTGCGGCCGTGATGGCCAGAGGAAGGGCCTGCAGGATGGCCGTCGCATCGGCGATCGGCATGTGGAAAAGTGCGGTGAGGTAAAGAAGCGTCGCGCCGACTTCACCCAGGTTGCGGATGGTGACGAGGCGCCATTGGCGGATCAGTTCTCCGAAATTTCGGAAGGCGCCGAGATGGGCGGCCAAGGCGCCCGACAGGATGATGCTGGTAATGCCGCGAATGAAGATCGCCTCGCCGCCCGGCACCTCCCTGGCGGCCAGTTTCATCAAGGCATCGTTGACGGTGAAGACGGCCTGCGAGGCCACCATGGCGATGATGGCCACCACATTCTCGCGCGCGGTGGCGCCGGTATCGTGCTGCGATGTGGTCATGCCGGCAGTCGGCTCCGGCGGCGCAGCGCCTGTTCCCGGTAGAATGTGTAGAGGCCGGCTGATGCGACGACGGCCATGCCCATCAGCGTGACCAGATCCGGGCTGTGGCCGAAGACGAAGAAGCCCGAGATGATGGCGAACACGATGATGGCATAGCGGAACGGTGCGACCGAAGAGAGTTCACCCGCGCGCACGGAGATTATGACGCACATCTGGCCACACAGCGAGAACACGGCGGCTGCGGACATGGCGAGGACGATGCTCGCCTGGGGCCATTGCCAGGTTGAAAAGGGGGCGACGGCGAGGGCGGTCAGCGTGACGAATGATGCCGACAGGAACATGATCACCGGTGGAGGGATGCCACGGTCAACCCGGCGGGTTGCGAGATCCCTGAGGGTTGCGCCGAAGACGGAAATAATGCCCCCAAGCGCCCACCAGTTGACGGCATCGGTGCCGGGCCGGATGATCAGCAACACACCCAGGAGACCCGCTGCGGTTGCCAGCCAGCGGCGCCATCCGACCTTTTCACCGAGGAAGAGGGCGGAGGCGGCGGTGATGCTCAGCGGGACAAGCTGGCTGATTGCGGCAAGGTCGGCATAGGGAACCCTGGCCAGGGCCATCTGGAAGCCCCACGCGCCGGTGGCATCGCCGCTGGCGCGGGCGGCCATTGTCCAGTTCAGGGCGCGCGGCAGCATGGCCAGCGCGCCGAGGGAAGCCGCGAGCAGGAAGCTCGCGGTCGTGACGAAGCAGCCCCTGAGGAAGATCAGCTCGCTGGTCGGGACGCGGGCAGACGACAGTTTCATGATGGTATCGCCGCACGCGAACGATGCGCAGGCAATGATCATGAAGGTGATGCCCTTCACGTTGGATTGTTGAGCGGAGGGAGCGTCCCTGAAAACGCGCGCGAGGATGTTCACTCCCTGGCTCCTGGCTAGACCGATTCCGGTTAAACCCGAATTGGTCCAGGTTGCTTTCGCTTACGCGCCACATCAGCCTTGGGCTGGGGCGGCGCATAAGCGCCGGGCGGTGCCGAGGTGGGCCACCGGTGAAGGTCCGGCGGTCCGTCAGCCGGTTCCGCTTGCGGCATTGGACTGGCCGTCATCGGCAGCTCCGCACTCGTCAGCCGAAGACTTCCGGATTGACGGCATTCTCCTTGCGCGGTGCGCCGTCGAAGACCGACAGGACATTCCTGGCGGCTTCGATCGCCATGCGCTGCTGGGCTTCGGCGGTGACCCCGGCAATGTGTGGCGAGAGCACGATGTTGGGCAGCTTGAAGAGCGGGTTCTCGGGATCGGGTGGCTCGCGGTCGAAGACATCGAGGGCGGCAGCCGGCATGGTTCCGTCGGTCAAGGCGGCGTGCAGGGCCTTCTCGTCAACAATGCCGCCGCGGGCCGTGGATACCAGATAGGCCGTTCGCTTCATCGCCTTGATGCGGGCGGCATTGAACATGCCGACGGTCTCCGGTGTCTTGGGGCAGTGGATGGTGATGAAGTCGGCGCGCGGGATGGCATCATCGAGGTTGGCGACCGGCTCGCATCCGGCGGCCTTGATGGTTTCGGCTTTCACGTAGGGATCGTAGATGAGAACGCTCATTTCCATGGCCTGGCAGCGCTTGGCCATGCGGGTTCCGATGCGGCCGAACCCGATGATGAGGACGGTCTTCTCGAAGAGATCGACAGCAATGTTCTGGGGCTTGAGGCGGTCTGCCCAGCGGCCCTCGGCGACAAGCGCGGTCAACTGCGGTCCCTTGCGGGCCAGCGTCAGCATGAACGTCATGGCCTGCTCGGCGACCGATGGCGAGTTGGCCGTGCCGGCGATCATCACCGGAATCTTGCGCTCAGTCATGGCGGGGATGTCGATGGCGTCATAGCCGACGCCGGTGCGGGCGACCACCTCGATGCTGCCAGAAGCGTCATACTCGGCCTTGGCGAACGGCGTGCCGCCCAGGACCACGGCCGCAACCGGCGCGTTCTCCTTCAATAGTTTCTGGTATTCCTCGCCGCGCATGAAATAGCTGAATGGAATGGCTTCCACGTCGTCGCGCGATTTCAGGATATCCACGCCCTGCTGGCCCATGGAGTCAGTATAGAGAACTCGCTTCTTGTTTGTAGACATGCGTTTCCAGTCCCAAGGTTCATTCGTTCGTTCAATCGCAGTATTCCGTGATCCGGGCGACTTGCAAGCTGATTGTCGGAGGCCCCGGTGTTCGGCGCGTCATTCCGGCCATTTTATCATCATGCCGAGGCCGGCAAGCAGGGCGAAGACGCCGATCGTTGCGTAGGCGTATTCGTAGTGACCGGTGAGGGTGACGACCGCACTCATGGCGGAGGGCAGGAACATCACGCCGGCAAACATGAAGGAGGCGCCAAGGCCGGTCGCCTCCGTGCGGCGCTCACCGCCAAGACGGGCATATTCACCGTAGGCAATGCCGGTGAAGCCGCTGGCCGTGGCGCCGGCCACCATGCACACGGCAAAGAGCATCGGAACGGGCCAGGACGGGCCGAAGGTGCCGGCCAGAACCGCGGCGCAGCACATGATGATGCCTTGAATGCCCAGCCACCAGCGCGCGCCCATGACCGTGTCGGACAGCCAGCCCCAGATGGGGCGGGAGACCACGCCCGCGAACTGGTAGGCGGCGAGGGCCTGGCCGGCCCGCACCAGGTTCAATCCGGTCTTGGTGGTGAGCTGGGTGGTCATGAACACGATGAAGCACAATTGAAGTCCGGAATAGATGAACGAGGCGAACGACAGCCGCCGCAAGGCCCGGCTGTGCTTGAGGAGACCCAATGGCGCCAGCGGACCCTGCACCTTGATGCCGGTTTCCACGCGCCTGGGGCCATCCCAGTGCCAGCAGGCGATCTCGATAATGCATCCGAGAATGAGGACGGGGACAAGTTCGAGCAGGAGGACCGTTTGCCAGCCGAGATGCTGGGTCAACGGAGGAACCACGAGGCTGGCGAGCATACCGCCGAGCGGGACGCCGATCTGGCGGATGGAGAGCACCAGGTTCATGTAGGCGGGGGCTGTCCTGGGTACCAGCAAGTGGGTGCTGGCAGGCGCGGTCGAGCCATAGGCCAGGCCCATGATGACCGCGCTCAAGGCTACCGACATGACCGTGCCGGTGGCGGCGGTGAGCAGCATGGCCGTGGTCGCGATCAGGACCATCTGCGACACCAGGACTGCACCGAGACGGGAGATGACCGGGGGCGAGAAGAAGGCCGAAAGGATGCCTACGCCATAGACGGCTGAAATGTAGAATCCGATCAGGGCCGGGTTGATGCCAAGATCGCGGGCGATGGCGGGTGCCACCGATGGCACCGAGAAGGCAGCCGCCGTTGCCAGGGTCTGCACGGACAAGGTGGTCAACAGTGGACCCAAAGGGAAAGTGCGGTCTGGCGCAGCGACATTCAGGTTCTGCGAAGCGCTGCGCTCAGTCATGCCAATCCTTGTTCCGTCAGTGCGCGGACGCCGTGTTGCCGCTCGAGGCTACGGCTGTCAGATCCATAACAACAAGGGGTTGGCACGGATTGGTCAAGTCCCATCGGCTGGGCATGGCTATGCGGAAAGCGCAGGGCGGGTCTGCGGAGCGCGGGATTGCAGGTCATGGGAAGGCGGGGGGCAGGCCGGGCCGGATGTGGGGCAACACGGGCGATCAATCGAGAACGAGGCCCATCGAAGCTGTGGAGAAGGCGCGGCGGGTGGGGCGGCGCTATGCTAGACTCACTTCCGGTTTCGCCGGAACCGGTCGAGCTTGCTTGCGCTCACGCGCCGTATCTGCCTTCGGCCAGGCGCTCCGCGAGGGCGGCGCACACGCCGGGTCGCAGTCGCGGCCTGAGCGTTTCCATCTCAATCTGAAGCGCTCTGATGAACTTGGCATGACAACGAAGCGAACAGCTATCCTGATTTCCGGGCGCGGCTCCAACATGCAAGCGCTTGTCGCGGCCATGCGGCGGCCCGGATTTCCCGCGGAACCGGCGGTGGTCATCGCCAACCGCCCGGAAGCCCTGGGGCTCTCCTGGGCCGAGGAACAAGGCATTCCAGCGGTTGCCATCGATCACCGCGAGTTTGCGCACCGCATGGCGTTCGAGGCGCGGCTGCACCAGACGCTGCAGGACTACGACGTCGAGCTCATCTGTCTCGCAGGCTTCATGCGGTTGTTGACAGGCAGTTTTGTCGACCGGTGGAAGGACCGGATGATGAATATTCATCCGTCGCTGCTGCCGATGTTTCCGGGGCTCGATACTCATCAGCGGGCACTCGATGCCGGTGCGCTGGTCGCGGGATGCACGGTGCATTTTCTGCGGACGGAAATGGATGCGGGGCCGATCCTGGCGCAGGCGGCGGTGCCGGTGCTGCCGAAAGACACGGCCGAAACGCTGGCCGCCAGGGTGCTGGAGGCGGAGCACAGGATCTATCCGCTCGCGCTTGCGCTCGTGGCTGCGGGCAAGGTGCGCGTTGAAAACGAAACGGCGGTTTTCGACATCGATGTCGATGCGCCAGGGCCGTTGATCGTTCCGTCTCTGACCTCAGGCTGATGGCTCTCGTGCTCGGGTCTGTTTGCCCTTGCAGGCCGCACAGGCCTTGCGGCGCTGGCGCGCTGTGTTGGGCTGCGGTCGCCGCCTGAGCGTTTCCACTGAATCGGAAACGCTACAAGTCGGGAACGGCATGACCCGGTTCAACTGGTGAACCGGGGTTTCCGCTTCTCGAGGAACGCTGTCCGGGCCTCGACGGAATCGGGGTGCTCGCCCAGTTCCGTGGTCATGTATTGCTCGTAGCGGTAGCCATCGCGCAGCGTCATGTCCTCGATGGTGTTCAGCGTGCGTTTGGCGAGACGGATGGCAGCGGGGCTCTTTTCGGCGATCTCGGTGGCGAGCTTCATGGCGAACGGCATCAGCTCGGCTTGCGGAACGCAGGCCTCAACGACGCCAAGACGATAAAGCTCGGCACCGGGCACGCGGTAGCCGGTCAACATCATTCGGCGCAGCGTGGAATGAGGGAAAAGGCGCTGCGTATGCTTGCCGCCACCCAGCAGTCCGACACCGATTTCCGGCAGGCCCAGCACGGCTTGGTCCGATGCAACCAGGATGTCGGCAGAGGCGGCGAGCGCGAGGCCAGCGCCAAGCGCCGCGCCATTGATGGCGGCGATTACTGGTTTCGTGCACTCCCGGATGGCGTGGTAGCTCTCACGGGCGCGCCGATTGTGTTGCCACCTCTCGCCGGGCTTCGAACGGTCGGGCCGGGACTTGAGATCGGCGCCGGCGGAAAAGACCTTGCCCGCGCCGGTGAGCACTGCAACCCGGATGTCGCTGCGGTCGGAAATCATGTCGAAGGCGAGCGCCATCTCGATATTGAACTCGGCGTTCTGGGCGTTGACCGGAGGGTTGTTCATGGTGACGACGGCAATGCCGTCGGTCACGTCGATCCTGATCAGTTTCAGTTCCATGCGGCGAAATCCTCTGCAAATGGCGCTATTCGTTGGCGGTCATGGGGGCATTAATGGTTGGCCAGTGCAAGTGCTAACCGGCCACGGTGATATCCGGATGGTGACAGGATGTTCCTGGGGGGCGGCTCTCAAAATGGTACGTCGGCCTTGACCTTGCCGGTGGTGTGGGTGACAAGCCGTGTCTTGATACTAGACGTACCCCCTATCCGAAGCGAGATCCCATGGCATCCAAGGCAAGCGCCGTACCGGAGCATTGGTCGGACGACGTCCTGCGCGAAATGAAGGCGCGCGATATCAAGACCGTGTGCACCATCCCCGATGGCGGCCTCATCCAGCTCCTGCAAAAGGTCGAGGCTGATCCCGGCATGAAGCTGGTGACGCTTTCGACCGAGGAAGAAGGCATGGGCGTGGTCGTCGGCCAGTGGGCCGGCGGAACACGAGCGATGATCGCCATGCAGTCGTCCGGCGTGGGCAACTGCATCAACGCGCTCGGCTTTCCGGCAGCCTACCGGGCGCCCTGCCTGATGCTGGTGACGATGCGCGGGCAGTGGGGGGAGTTCAATCCCTGGCAGCTTTCCATGGGGCAGGCGGTGCGCCCGGCTCTGGAAGCCGTGGGCGTCAAGTGCTTCCCGGTCGAGCGGGCGGAAGAGATTGGCGAAGTCTTCGCCTCGGCAGCCGACATGGCCTTCAATGGCGGTGTAGCGACGGCCGTGCTGATCAGCCAGCGCGTGATCGGCGCCAAGGGCTTCGGGCAGAAGTGAGAACGCAGATGAGCAAAGCACCTCAAAAGAAAGCCCCTTCGTCAAACAAGCTGCAGCGGCGGGCGTTCGTTGCCGATCTTCTGAAGCACCGCGGCGATGCGCTGGTTGTGCCGGGGCTTGGCAGTGCTACCTGGGACCTGTTCGCGGCCGGCGATCAACCGGAAAACCTCTATTCGTGGGGCGGCATGGGGCTGGCGGTGCCGACGGCGCTCGGCCTGGCGCTGGCACAGCCAAAACGCCGCGTGCTGGCGCTGACGGGCGACGGCGAGATGATGATGGGAATCGGATCGCTCGGCGTCGTTGCGGATCAGGCGCCGAAGAACCTTGCCATTCTGGTGCTGGACAACGAGCGGTTCTCGGAGACGGGACGCCAGCGCGGCCTGACCAGCAGCCGTGTGGATCTCGTCAAGGTCGCCGCCGGGTTCGGCATCGCGCAGACCATGGCGGTGACGGGGCAGGAGCAGATTCCAGATCTGGCCAAGCTCATGTTCGAGGTGCCCGGGCCATCGTTCGCGGTCGCCAAGATTGCACTCAGCGAAGATCCGTGGCGGCTGCCCGAGAAGGACGGCGGTGCCATCGGTCGCCGTTTCAAGATCGCGCTGGGCCTCGAAAAGGCCTGAACCCATGCCGGTTTGGCGGGAATGGGTTTGGCCTGTTTCCGCTCACACGCCCTATCAGGGTTCGACTGGGCGCACCGTGAGGGTGGAACTGTCGCCGGGTCCCATCGTCTCGTGGGCGCGGCGTTTGAGGTGAAATGGGCCCCGGCGACAAGCACCGGGGTGACATTGACCGGAGATTTGACGTCGTGCCGGTCCGCCGGATGGCGGACCAATCGGGTTACGGGCGGGAACCTGCGAGCGACGCTACAGCCGCTTTCGGATGGTGGCGGCACGGGCTTTCAGACGCTCGGGGTTTGTTCGCAGGTTGTCTTGCGGTCGGAATGCCACATGCGACCGTTCCAGTAGTCACGGGTGGTGGGTGGCGCGTTGGTGTCAGCGTGCTCGGTGCCCAGCTCATAGAGTTCAAAGCAATTGGCGCTGACCTGCACAACGCGGAAGCAGCCACCCGTGCCTGGAACGGGATAGCGGAAGCAGAATGAACCGTTTGTGACATGCCACTGGCCTTTCCACCGCTTGGTGCCCTCGGTGTAGTCGGTCGTGCCGTTGGTGAAGATTTCTTCCCGCCAGTGCTTCCGGCTGGGATAGATACCCTGCAGCTTCCTGCCTGAGAACTGGCTCTTGATCTCGTCGTCGTTCATCCAGGCCATTCCGCCTTGCGTGTCGCTCTGGGCGGCAGCCAGATTGGCCGCGGCACAGGCGCTGAACATGCCGAGCAACAGGGTGGTCAACGTCAGGAACTTGCGCATGATGGCTTCAATCTTCAATGACATATGCCCGCCCGGGGCCATGGGCTGTTAACGGCCAAAGCGGGCATCATCGGGGCAGGGGCGCCCGGTGACGGCTGGCGCCACGGCGCCGAGGTCCGCACCATCGGATGGCCGGCGGGCTTTCACGTGATGGATGGCACGGCGTCCGGATCTGGCGGGTCGATGGCGCGCGTGAACTCTTCGGTGTAGTCGATCAGGGCATCCAGGGCGCTGGCGGCCGCGGTCGGGTTGCCTTCGGCAATGGTGCGCGCCTGGGCCGCATGCAGCATGGCGCAGCGGGGCAGGTCGGCCGCGGTCTTGTAGTGTTGATACCAGAACCGCCGCGAGTGGCCGTTGATCAACCGCATGGCTCCTGCTGCATAGTCATTGTGCGCGGCCTCCATGATCAGGACGTTCATTTCCCGATCGAGGCGCATGAAGGCGAGATCATCGTTGGTTTGGGATGCTGTTTCCATGCCGATGGCGATCTGCAGAAGGGCCGAGCGTTGCTCCAGGCTTGCGCGCTTGGCGGCCATGCGGGACAGCAGCCGCTCCAGTTCGCGCCGCACTTCCAGAACCAGCATCTGCTGCCGGGGGTCGGACTCCGTCACGCGGATGCCCTTGCGGGGCTGGACGACCACCAGACCTTCACGGGCGAGGCGTTGAATGGCTTCGCGCACGGGCGTGCGGCCCAGGCCCGACTCCTGGCACAGAACCTGCTCGGAGACCTGGGCTCCCGGCTGCATCTTCAATGTGACGATGCGTTCTTCCAGCAGCGTATAGGCCGAATCCGTCAGGGATGGGCTGCCACTGGCCCATGACGCTGCCGTTTCGCGTTCCGGGGTGATGAACTTGCTGGCCATTCGTCCCTTCCCACTGCTGGACGTCGGTGCGCCGGTGGCTTCAATCGGCAATTGGTGTCAGGCGGCCGGGTTCGGCATTGTTGTGGCAAGTCTCAAGACATGATCCTGCCGGAACCGAACCAAACCAGTGATGATGATTGTTCGCGCCGTCAAGACTGATATATCTGATGTGCGCTCGTGTCCCGATTCCGAAGTTCGCCAGCTTCTGCGGCGATGCAGTCTCGCAAACCTCGAAATTGCAAAAGACACGAGAAACAATGACTTGCTCGTGTTGTTCGGATCGGTAAATCCGCTGTTGAGGTGCAGCCAAATGACGGCGAATTGGTCGATCACCACACGAGATGTTAGCAGGATTTGACCAATTCCGGCAAAGCCTGAATCGGTCTGGTCTGTTTGCGCTCCCGCACCGTATCAGGCTGAAGGCCTAGCGTTCTGTGAGGGTGGCAGGGATTTCATGGCGCGTGTGCCGATCGTGAGGGTCAGAACGAATGTCCGCAACCTGGCTGGAATGGGGTGGAACGCTGCTTTTCGCGGGGGCGATGCTGGCGATCAGCATGTATGTGCTGGCCGTGGCGGGGCATTTTCCGGTGGAACACCGTTCCCAGGCGCTGCGGAGCCGGTTGGGGCACATGATCCTGTGGTTGACGGTTTGCGTTGCGGCGCTGGCCATGCTTTTGGCGCTTGTTCTGGCGTGGCAACGCCTGCCGATTGCGCCGGCGATCATACTGGGTGGTCTTGGTGTGCTCGTTGCCCCGCTCTGCCTCCAGCCTCTGCCCGACTCCTTTGTCGATAGCTGGGCCGGCCTGCTGATGTTGTCCGGTGCATCCGTGATCCTGGTGGCAGCAGCGTGGGCCGCCTGACCGGCCGCGTAGGGCCAGTTCCAGGGACGGACTGACGTCAGTCGACTGCTACTGCCTCGATTGCAGTGCCTTCAGCACGCGCTCCGGCGTCATTGGCATGGTTGGCACCCGGACCCCGATGGCGCGTCGAATGGCATTGGCGATGGCGGCGCCGACCGGCACGATGGGCATCTCGCCGACACCGCGCAGGCCATAGGGTACGCCGGGCACCGGTGTCTCGATGATCACGCAATCGATTGCGGGCACATCGAGGGCGGTCGGCATCCGGTAGTCGAGCATCGACGGGTTGCGGACCTTGCCATCCGGGCCGAAGTCGATGGCCTCGGTCA
>JBKDZY010000347.1:0-6329 GCA_047971765.1 Hyphomicrobiaceae bacterium
AATTTGTCTGCATCGGGCCTCGCCTGGGTGTGGTAGCCGGCCTACCCACTCGGCCAGTCCACCGCATCGCCGACAGTAGGGAAATTCGAGAGCCGATGCCACTCCCGGACGCCCGCCATACCCGGAAATTCACGCTGTCCGGCGCTGAAGACAACGGTATTGCATGCAACTGGTGTTTGGCCCACAAGTACGGCAATTGAGCTTGGCCGCGAGGGGCTTTAAACCTATTCCATGAAAACCAATGAACCCATTCATGTGATCGGCGGTGGTCTCGCCGGATCCGAGGCGGCATGGCAGATCGTGAGCCAGGGCGTGCCAGTGATCCTGCACGAAATGAGGCCGCATGTGAGGACCGAGGCGCACCAGACCGACGGACTTGCCGAGCTGGTGTGCTCCAACTCGTTCCGGTCCGATGACTGGGCCGGAAATGCCGTTGGCCTGCTGCATGAGGAAATGCGCCGCCTGGGCTCGCTGATCATGCGCGCGGCCGATCTGCATAAGCTGCCGGCAGGCGGGGCGCTGGCCGTTGACCGGGACGGGTTCTCGGGCGCCGTCGGCGAGGCGTTGCGCGCCCATCCCCTTGTGTCCGTTGCGAGGGGCGAGGTTGCAGCCCTGCCGCCAGCCGACTGGGACAACGTCATCATCGCGACGGGGCCGCTGACCTCCGATGCGCTGGCCAGGGAGATCGGCGTCCTGACCGGAGGACAGCATCTCGCCTTTTTCGATGCCATCGCGCCGATCGTCTATTTCGACAGCATCAATCTGGACGTGGCCTGGAAGCAGTCGCGCTACGACAAGCCGGGGCCGGGTGGCACGGGGGCGGATTATCTGAATTGCCCGCTCGACCGCGACCAGTACGAGCAGTTCGTCGATGCCCTGCTGCAGGGCGAAAAGACCGAGTTCAAGGAGTGGGAGGGGACGCCCTACTTCGATGGCTGCCTGCCAATCGAGGTCATGGCCGAGCGGGGGCGCGATACCTTGCGGTTCGGCCCGATGAAGCCCGTCGGCCTGCGCGATCCCCGCACCGGCGAACGTCCGTGGGCGGTCGTGCAGCTCAGGCAGGACAACAGGCTCGCCACGCTCTGGAACATCGTCGGCTTTCAGACGAAACTGCGTCACGGCCAGCAGAAGGACATCTTCCGCATGATTCCGGGGCTCGAACAGGCCGAGTTTGCACGGCTTGGAGGCCTGCACCGCAACACGTTCCTGGATAGCCCGAAGCTGCTCGACAACCAGCTGCGCCTGAAGGTGCAGCCGCGGCTGCGGTTCGCGGGGCAGGTCACCGGCGTCGAGGGCTATGTGGAAAGCGCGGCCATGGGACTTCTGGCGGGACGGCTGGCTGCTGCTGAACGCCTGGGCAGGGCACATCCGGTGCCGCCCGCCGTCACCGCGCTTGGTGCGCTGGTCGAGCACATCACGGGCGGCCATGTCGGTGATACCGACCGGACTGGCACCTTCCAGCCGATGAATGTCAATTTCGGGTTGTTCCCGGCGGTCGAGGTGCCGAACGTCGGCCCCGATGGCAAGCGGATCAAGGGCAAGGAAAAGACCATATTCAAGAAGCGCCTGATGGCAGAGCGCGCATTGGAGGCGCTGGCGTCCTGGGATCGTGAACACGGTCTGCAATACGTCGCCGCTGGATAGCAGAGGACGAGATGAAAGCTTGGCAGATTGTATCGGATGGCGGCATTGACGTGCTCAAACGGGCGGATGTGGAAGCACGCGCACCCGGTCCCGGTGAAGTGGCCGTCAGGATGCGCGCGAACGCCATCAATTTTCGGGACCTGCTGACCATACGCGATCCGGTGTCGCGCGCGCTCCCCTATCCCCGCATACCGAACTCCGATGGTGCTGGCGAGGTGACGGCTGTCGGGGCGGGCGTCACCGGGATCAAGGCCGGCGACAGGGTTGCGTCGTGCTTCTTCCAGAACTGGACGGATGGCGCGTGCTCGGCTGAAGCGATGGCGAGCGCGCTGGGCGGCGCCCTTGACGGTGTGCTGGCGGAGCAGGTGGTGCTGAAGGCCGATGGCGTGGTGCCGGTGCCGGACCATCTCGACAACAAGGAAGCCGCCACCTTGCCGTGCGCGGCATTGACGGCCTGGAATGCGGTGGTGGAAACCGGACGTGTGAAGGCCGGCGACTGGGTATTGATCCTGGGCACGGGCGGCGTGTCGATCTTCGCCCTGCAGTTCGCGACGCTTCTCGGCGCACGCACAATCGTGACCTCGTCCTCCGACGAGAAATTGGAGCGCGCACGCACGCTGGGCGCAACGGTGACCGTCAACTACCGCCGGAATCCCGACTGGGAAAAAGAAGTGCTGAAGGCGACGGGAGGCGTGGGCGTTGACGTTGCAGTCGAGGTGATCGGTGCGGAAAACATGCCGCGTACCATCACCGCGACCCGGATCGCGGGAACCATCGCGCTGATCGGCGCAATGCGCGGCGGAGCGATCGACCCGTCCCAGTTCATGCGGCGGTCGATCCGCGTGCAGGGGATCTACGTCGGGTCCCGTCGCATGTTCCTCGACATGAACCGTGCAATCTCGGCGCACAAGCTGAAGCCGGTGATCGACCAGACCTTCATGTTCGACGAGGCGCAGGATGCCTACCGGCGGATGGCAGGTGCGGGGCACCTCGGGAAGATTGTCATCGAGATCTGATGCACGAAGGGGCTTCGGCGACCGAACCCGGAACTGAGTAACGGGAGTCATGGCAACAGCGGAAGCGATGGAAGCTGGCGGACGCAATCGGGCCATGATCACGGCCACGGCTATTCTTGCCAGCATGATCTACTCGATCGACTGGACCATCGCGGCCGTGGCTCTTCCCCATATGCAGGGGACATTTTCCGCGACCCAGGACCAGATCGCGTGGACGATGACGTCATATATCGTCATCAGCGCCATCACGCTGCCGACCACGGGATGGCTGAGTTCGGTGCTCGGCCGCAAGCGGCTGTTCAACACCGCCATTGCCGGGTTTACCATCTTCTCGCTGTTGTGTGGCGCTGCGCAGTCGCTCGAGGCCGAGATTGCAGCACGCGCGTGCCAGGGCGCATTCGGCGCCTTTCTCATTCCGCTTTCGCAGGCGCTCATCCTCGACAACTACCCGAAGGAGAAGCACGCGCAGGCAACGGCATTATGGGGCCTGGGTGTCATTCTAGGCCCTGTCGTCGGGCCCACGATCGGCGGCTACCTGACGGAAGAATATTCGTGGCGCTGGGTCTTCTACGTGGGCGTGCCCGTCGGCATCATCGCGTTCATCGGCGGTCTGTTCTTCCTGCCCAGTGGTGATCGTGACAAGAAGCCGCTCGAATTCGACTGGATCGGTTTCATCGCGCTTGCCGTCGGCGTGGGCGCACTCCAGCTCATGATCGACAGGGGAGAGCGGCAGGACTGGTTCGAATCGCTGGAAGTCCAGATCGAGGCTGGCATTTCGATCCTGGGGTTCTACGTCTTCATCGTGCACGCGCTGTCGGCGAAGTCACCCATCGTCAATCTGCGCCTGATGCTGGACCGCAACTATGCCCTGGGGCTCATACTTGCCTTTCTCTATGGCGTCCTGACACTGCCACCCATGATCCTGATGCCTCCGTTGCTGGCCGACCTGCGCGGCTACCCGGTCGTGCAGATCGGGCTGCTGTTGTCGCCGCGCGGCGTGGGATTGATGCTGGCGATGCTGGTGCTTGGCCGCATCGGCGACCGGATCGACCCCCGGCTGACGCTGGCGTTCGGCTTCGGCCTCATCAGCTGTTCGAGTCTCGCGATGTCGGGATGGTCCATCAATGTCACCGCCTGGCCGATCGTGTGGACCGGAGTCCTGCAGGGGCTCGGCGCTGGCGCCATCGTGGTGCCGCTGGGCGCCGTGACCTTTGCGACCCTCGACAGCAGGCACCGCACGGAAGCCGCGTCGATGTGGAACCTGGTGCGCAGTGCCGGATCGTCGATCGGCATCGCGCTGGCGGTGTTCATTGTGACACGCATGGCGAGCGTCAACCGTGCCGGTCTCGTCGAACATGTCTCGCATTACAACAGCATGTTCACATATCCGCGCTTTGCCGGCTGGGGATCGCCCGAGGTCGGGACATCGCTCGCCCATCTCAATGTCGAGCTGACGCGCCAGGCCACCATGATCGGCTACATCAATGTTTTCTACCTGACCGCGTGGACGGCGATGTTGACCATCCCGCTGGTGATGTTGCTGAACCAGCAGCGGGAGCCGTGAAGAGCGCCATAATGGGGGCATGGAACCTATCGCCCCTGCGCGGGCGCAAAGCTGGCGTGGCAGGGCTGGGGCGGGGATGACGATCGGCCGGGCGGATGCTATCGAGGTCCGGCCAGGAACGGAACCAAACCAGGACCCCATGACCGATAACGCGAGACTTGACGCCATCCGGGCCGATTTCGAGATGCTCGATGACTGGGAAGACCGCTACCGCTATCTGATCGAGCTCGGTCGGGAGTTGGCGCCCCTCGAGGATGCCGACCGCACGGAGCACAACAGGGTGCGCGGGTGTGCCAGCCAGGTGTGGCTGAAGACGATTGTTGAACAGGGAGCGGACGGCCCGGTGCTGTCCTTCAGGGGCGATAGCGACGCGCACATCGTCAAGGGCCTGATTGCCGTACTGTTCTCGATGTTCGATGGGCGCACCGCCAGGGATATCGTGGCCGTCGATGCCCACGGCGTTTTCAATGATCTCGGTCTGGCAGGCCACATCACCCCGCAACGCTCGAACGGGTTCGCGTCGATGGTGACCAGGGTCAAGGCGGACGCCACTGCTGCGCTGTCGGGCTGACAAGGCGGGAGCGGGGGACCGGGAACCTCCACGGGCCCGGGGCCATGTCTCAGCTGCTGTCCGGTTTTCGAACCCAACGCGCCAGTGTCGGCCGATAGTCGTCCGCCCCCCAATGGCGCAACCGTCTGCTCAGAGTCTGTTCGACTGCGACCGGCGGGATCAATCCATAGTGGCGCCCGAGTGCGGTCAGGGCCCGCTGCAGGAGCAGCTTGGCGGATCGCTTCGGCCATCCCTCCGCGACCGCTATGGCTTCAAGCCCCTTCAGATGACCGAAGACATCGACCAGGATTTCGGCGTGCTCCGGTCCCACTGCCGCCAGCGCACTGCGCGCCCGCTGCCCGGCTGCCAACGCCTTGTCGGTGATCGTGCCGGGCGCGAGACCGCCGCGGCGCCGCGCGCTGGAACCGAGCGGGATGCCGCTCCACGACATGGTGGTTCGGGGCGTCATGCCCGCAAGTGTCAAATCCGTCCTCAGCCGCTCGCCCGCTTCGTATTGGGCGGCATCGAGCAGCGGCCTGCCGGACGTGTCCGTGCGTCGCCTCAACCAGTCGAGCGGGCTTTCGTGCGCCACGCGTTGCCCCCCACTGGATTTTGGCAGGGCGCGCACCGTGGACGACGCTTGCGTGGCCCGCGATTGTGCGCGATGGCTTCGCGCGGATTTCACGATCTGGCGCCCGGCATGCGAGAGCACAAATGTAGGGCTCCCTTCGGGACTGGCGGGGCCGCGCGGCACGATCCAGGCCTTCTCGATCGCTTCGCGGACGAGCGAGGGAGCATAGTCTGGCGGCATGACGCCGCTGCGCACGCCAGGGGCTTGAACTTTGTAGGTCTGCCGGTTGCCGGTAGGGGTTTGCAGGCTGAGAAACGCCCCCCGGCGCGCCAGGGCATCGAGCAGGAACAGGGTTTCCGTCCTTGTGGTGTCGCGCCCCGGGGGCTTTGCCGATTGCGCCATCACAGCGCCACCAGGTGACTGACACTGATGCCCATCTTCACCGCACAGTGCAGGACGATCTGCTCCAGCCGCGAAATCATGTGATCGAAGGTCTTGTCGTCACGCCGGTCCTCGATGATCGCGCAGGCATGGCGAACCGTGGTGCGATCCCGGTGGAACAGACGGCCGACATCCGTCAGCGCGAGACCGAAAACCACATGGGCGAGATACATGGCAATCTGGCGGGCGAGCGCAATCCGCGCCTGACCGCGGGTGGGTCCCGCGATGCTCCCGAAGTCGATGTTGAAGGTGGAGGCAACCACGCAGTCGATCAATTGGCGCAGGTTGACAGACGCGTCGCCCCCACCTTCCGCCAGGTCGCCTGCCGGCGCAGACGACGTTTCCGACCAATGGAACTGCAACATGCTTGCCTCCAGTCGCGCCGGTTGACCTGTTCGCTCTGGTGCAATTCGAGCGTTCCACCCAGCTAGGAATAATTACCTACCGCTCTGCAGAAATTAGGCCCTGGCGACCGGGCGAGGATAAATCGCCCAGGCAAAATCAGTTCACTGGTTAATTGCCGTCAGCAGGAATATTACATTT
>JBKDZY010000348.1:0-2654 GCA_047971765.1 Hyphomicrobiaceae bacterium
GTCATGCCAGGCTGGGTGTTGACCTCAAGGCAGATGAGCTCGCCTGTTCCGCCCACGGTGTCATCATAGCGGAAATCGGCACGACTTACGCCGCGGCAACCCAGCGCCCGATGTGCGGCAAGTGTATAGTGCTGGATCTGCTGACAGATCTCGCCGGAAATTTCGGCTGGCAGGATGTGACGAGAGCCGCCTGGCGCATACTTGGCTTCGTAGTCGTAGAAGATGAGTTTTTCAGCCGGAACAATATCTATGATGGCGGTAACGCGGTCACCAATAACGCCGCAGGTCAGCTCACGGCCGGCGATATATCGTTCGACCATTATTTCATTACTTGGGGCGGGAATTCCGGCAATGAGATCGGCAGGTGGTGACGGTGCATCTTTTGGGACAATGACGACGCCGACGCTGGAGCCTTCAGCAATGGGCTTGGCCACATAAGGCGGAGGAATCGCGTGTACACGGGCGGCCTCTGCGGGAGAGACGATCGTGTCCTGGGCCACGGGTACGCCTGCTGCTGCCATGATGTGTTTGGCTAAGCCCTTGTGCATGGACAGTGAAGAAGCAAGTACACCAGAGTGGGTGTAAGGCAGGCCCATGTACTCGAGAATGCCTTGAATGCAGCCATCTTCGCCCCAACGCCCGTGCAGAGCGTTGAAACATGCGTCAGGTTTTATTTCTGCCAGGCGAACAGCTATATCGTGGCCGACGTCGAGGCGAGTGACGCGATAGCCTGAGCGTTCGAGAGCGTCGGCGCAGGCCGCGCCGGAGCTCATGCTGACCGCGCGTTCGGTGGATAGACCGCCCATCAGAACCGCGACATGGTGGAATTTGCGGGCTGGTGCGGAGGGCATCATGCCGCTGCCTTATTTACGAGAGCTTCGCCGATGGAATGACCTTCAAGTGGTATGCCGAGGCGGATGATTTCCCATTCCAGCGTGATGCCGCAGCTGGCTTTTACACGGGCCCGGACCGTCTCTCCAAGGCGTTCGATATCCTCGGCTGTTGCGTCACCTGAATTGATGAGAAAATTACAGTGCTTTTCGGATACATTGGCACCGCCGATCCTGAGGCCGCGGCAACCGGCCGCGTCGATCAGTTTCCAGGCGCTGTGTCCGGGCGGGTTCTTGAATGTGGAGCCGCCGGTGCGTTCCTTGATCGGTTGGTTGGCCTCGCGATATTCGGCAACCTCGTCCATCTGTCTGGAAATATCCTCCGGCGCGCCTGGCTGACCGACGTACAGCGCTTCGGTAAAGATCCAATCAGCCGGCACACCGCTGTGCCGGTAGGTGAAGCCCATGTCTTTAAGGTCGACCACATGAATCCTGCCGGTGCGATCGACGGCTCGGGCTTGAACCAGCCCGTCTTTGGTTTCGTGCCCGTGAGCGCCTGCGTTCATCCGCAGGGCCCCACCGATGGAGCCGGGAATGCCACGATAGAAGGCTAGGCCGTCAATGCCTGCTTTTGCAGCAGCTCGGGCAAGCATGACATCGGGTACAGCAGTGCCGGTGCGGATTCGGTGGCTGGCTTCCGCTGTTACAGTGGCGAACCCGCGGCCAAGTCGGATCACAACGCCGCGGACACCGCCATCGCGCACCAGGAGATTTGAGCCGAGACCAATTACGGCGACGGGAACTTCGGAAGGGGTGTTGGCCAGAAAATAGGCGAGATCGGCTTCATCGGCCGGTGTGAACAGAACTTCAGCAGGGCCGCCAACCCGAAACCAGGTGATTTCGGCCAGGACCGTATCGGATGACAGGCGGCCGCGCAGTTCCGGCATCCGGGTTGACAGCAACGTTGCCAAATCGGTGGGGTGCCCGCTTGCCATTCAGACTGCGCCTCCTGCCATGCGTGGTTCGTCAGCCAGTTCGATGGGAAGTTGATGTGCCCAATCAGTCGAGTTGCCGGCGCCCAGGTAGACGATGATATCGCCGGGACGACCGTGGGCACGTATCAGTTCAGCAACGTCGCGGGCATCGTCAATGACGGTGACAGAGGAATGCCCTTGGGCTCGGATACCTTCGCCCAATGTTGCGCTGTTAATGCCGTCCACCGGTGGTTCGCCGGCAGAATAAAATGGTGCGATAATTACGGCGTCAGCGTCAGAAAAGCAGGCGCAGAATTCGGAAAACAGGCTCTGAATGCGGCTGTAGCGATGCGGCTCGACTACTGCGAAAACCCGGCCGCGTGCTGCCGGGCGGGCGGCTTTGAGGACTGCAGCGATTTCGATGGGGTGATGGCCGTAGTCGTCGAAGACGTCGATCCCCTTCCACGATCCGGTCAGTTGGAATCTGCGCTTGACGCCAGAGAAGCCGGCCAGTGCGCCTTTGATAACGGTATCCGGGATGCCTGCTTCCATGGCGGCGGCGACGGATGCGACTGCGTTCAGTGCGTTGTGGTGGCCTGGAATTGGTACAATCCAGCCTTCCAGACGGCGAGCGCCGCCGGGCGCGCGAGGCGATAGTGTCGCATCAAACACCGTGTTGCGGCCGTCGAAGCGCACATCATCGAGACGGATGTCTGCGTTGGCTGCGATGCCATAGGTCAGTAGCGGCCGACCGTCCGCCCGCAGTGCGAGGCGGTCAATCATTGCTGAAATGACAGGGTGATCGATGCACGCGATGGCTCGGCCATAAAACGGGATATTGCGAATGAAT
>JBKDZY010000349.1:0-7723 GCA_047971765.1 Hyphomicrobiaceae bacterium
TGGAAAATGGTCCGTCATGTGCATCGTCCTTCTGCTGCAACCGGAATGCTGGTGTGCCTCACGGCACGAATGGCGGGGGCTATCTGGCGGCGCCCGACGAAATCAGGGCGTCGAACTGCGCGTCGGTGAAGCCTCCCAGGCGGCCGAGGATCTCACGTGTGTGCTGGCCGAGGACGGGCCCGCCCTCCGGCCCAAGCGGTTCGGTATCATGCAGGCGGGCCGGGGTCTTGAGGACGCGGTAGGGGCCGATCTCGGCATGCTTGACTTCGCGGACGGCGTGCCGGGCGTGCACCTGTTCGCTGTCGAACGCTTCGGCAATGTCTGCAACGATGCCTGCCGGTACGCCAGCCTTGCGCAGCAATTGGACCCATTGCTCGCGGGGGCGTGTGGCAAACGCCTCATTGAGCAGGCGCGTCAACTCGGGCACGTTGGCGAGGCGCGCGGAATTGTCGATGAAGCGTGTGTCCTCGAGCCATTGGGGCCGCTCGACCACGTCGTTGCACAGCTTCACGAATTGCGCCTGTGTCACGACAGCCATCATGAAGGGGCCATCGGCTGCGGTGTAGACGTTGATCGGCTGGGCGACCTGGTTGGCATTGCCTGTGCGCGTCGGGTTGAGGCCGGCGATGAGATGAGAACCGGTAAAGTTGGCCAGCATGTTCATGCCGGTGTCGTGCAGTGACACCTCGATGAGGCGGCCTTCCCCCCTGAGTGCGGCAGGCAAAAGTGCCGCGGCGATGGCCTGGGACCCGTAGAGACCGGTGATCATGTCGACGACGGAAACACCAACTCTCATGGGATCGCCATCGGGTTCGCCGATCATGGACATCAGGCCGCTTTCAGCCTGTGCGACAGGATCGTATCCGGGGACATCGACATTGGGGCCGGAGCGGCCGTAACCGGATATGGCGCAGTAGACCAGTGATGGCCGGTGCGCCTTCAAGACGTCGTAGCCAAGGCCCAGCCGTTCCATGACGCCGGTGCGGAAATTCTCGAGGACGACATCGGCTTTCTCGACGAGTTTCAGGAAGGCGTCGCGGCCTGCGGGCGCCTTCAGGTCCAACGCGACCGATTTCTTGTTTCGGTTGATCGAGAGAAAATACGTCGAGACGCCCTTGTAGCTTGGATCGCGGAAGCTGCGGCTGTCGTCACCGGATTCAGGGTTCTCGATCTTTATGACTTCGGCGCCCATGTCTGCGAGCATCAAACCGCAATAGGGGCCGGCAAGAACGCGCGACAAATCGAGTACGGTCACGCCGGCGAGCGGCAGGGCAAGTCGAGACATGGAGTGGTCCTTGACGTGATGGGGCGCGTGGCGCCGTGACTGGCGGTGGGAGGCGCCACGCCTCCCGCATCGGGCCATGTTGCCGGTTGCAGTGCCGGGACGTCAAACTCCGTGTCAGTGATGGACACGCAGACGTGGGGTGCGCGGGCAAGGCTGGCGGCATCGTGTGCGGCGTGGTTCAGACCGCGTGCGGCGGGAGGCCGCCGCCATCGACGATGATGGCCTGGCCGGTGATATAGCCCGCTTCCTCGGACGCCAGATGGGCCACAGTGGCCGCAACCTCCTTCGGCAGGCCGTGGCGGCGCATGGGGAGTTGCCTGGCGCGATCGGCGAGACCCGCTTCAACATCGTTCCAGCCGGCGCGCAGTGTCGTGGAAATCGCCCTGTCGGTGCGGATCGAGCCGGGGCAGACCGCATTCACGGTGATGCCGAGCGGTGCGAGGTCGTAGGCGACGGAGCGGGTCATGCCGACCACCGCGGCTTTCGATGCGCAATAGATGGCGCGTTGAGGCAAGGCGTACATGCCCGCGACCGAGGCCATGTTGACGATGCGTCCGCCGCCCTGGGTCTTCATGTGGGGAAGGACAGCGCGCATCATCAGGAAGGGGCCGAGGGCGTTGATGCCCATGACGCGGTACCACGCCTCGACGGGAATGGTCTCGATGTCGCCGCGGTCGTTGCCGTGCGGAGCGCCTGCGTTGTTGACGAGAACATCGATGCGGCCATGAATTTCCATCGCCGTGGCAACGAGGGTGTTGGCGCCCTCTTCCGTCGAGACATCTCCAAGGATGGCATGGGCGGTGCCGCCTGCGTCGGTGATTTCGGCGACGAGTGTTTCAAGGCCTCGCCATCCGGTGTCTTCCTTCCTGGCGGTGTTGTCATTGTTGACTCCCGCTGTCTCGGCATCACTGACGATAACCGCACAGCCTTCGGTGGAAAGCTTCCGGGCGACGGCGGCGCCAATGCCGTTTTCCTTTCCGCAGCCCGTGATCAGGGCGACGCGCTTGATGGTGCTTGTCATTGGTTCACTCGCTCGCAATTGTCATCTGCGTGAAATGTTCATCACATTGTCCCGTATTGGCAAGGTGTGGCAGCCGGCGTCCTGATGCGGAACCGGCAATGACATTGTGCGCGTCCCGGTGCTCGCATACGCTTTCCGCCCATGATCTTGAGGCATTGCACGGGAGCCGAAGCGATGGGCGTTATTCTTGGAAGTGGTGATTTCACGTACAGGGTTGCCGAAGGATGGGGAAGATTGCCCGAAGGCTGGCGCTTCGGAGACGTGGCTGCGATTGGAACGGATGCAAAGGACAACGTCTATGTGTTCAACCGCAGTGAGCATCCGATGGTGGTGTTCGATCGCGAGGGCAATTTCCTCAAGTCCTGGGGAGAGGGAATTTTCAAGCGTCCGCATGGTGTGCACATGGGGCCAGACGACACCATCTATCTGACCGATGACGGCGACCATACGGTTCGCAAGTGCACGCTCGACGGAAAAGTCCTGCTCGAGATCGGGATTCCGGGGCGGCCTTCGCCGAAGTACTCGGGCGAGCCGTTCAACCGGTGCACCCATACTGCACTCTCTCCAGACAACGACATCTATGTCTCGGATGGCTACGGCAATGCGCGGGTCCACAAGTACGATCCGGCGGGGCGCAGATTGTTCTCCTGGGGGGAACCGGGAACCGATCCCGGACAATTCAACATCGCGCACAACATCTGCTGCGACGCGGATGGCTGGGTCTACGTGGCCGACCGCGAGAACCACAGGGTTCAGGTGTTCGATGGCAAGGGGCGCTACGAGGCGCAATGGAACAACCTGCACCGGCCGAGCGGATTGTTCATGACGCCCGGGAAGTGTCCGATCTGTTTCATCGGCGAGATCGGTCCGCATCTGCCCGTCAACCGGGGAGCGCCCAACATCGGGCCGCGGGTTTCCATTGTCGATCACAAGGGCAAGCTGCTGGCTCGGCTGGCGCGGGTGCCGTCACTCGGCACCGAGCCGGGGCAGTTCATTTCACCCCATGGCATCTGTGTCGACAGCCGGGGTGATCTCTATGTGGGGGAAGTGGCGTGGACGTCCTGGCCGTCGTCGAACCCTGACACGCCTCGGCCGGAGCCGCTCAGGGCCTTGCAGAAGTTCGTCAAGGTTCCGGCCGGCACGGCGAGTTGATGAGACCCAGGCCAATTCCGGGTTGACCGGAAACGCTTTGACATGTCTTCCCGATGGCTCTGCGACATTGCCGCTGACAGGAGATCGCTCGCCGGCGTTCATGATGGCGCGGAAGCTGCATGAGACGTCTCGGCGTTCCGTCCTGGGACACCTTTCCAGGGGGGAGGGTGGTGTGTTTGTGCGGATGTGGTGGAATTTTGCATCGGGAACTGGGTCAATGTGGTTCATGGCTTCTGATCGACGCAGTCTTTTTCGTGGACTGATTGCGGGGGGACCCGCGGTGACGATGGCTGCCGCAGGTGGGCGTGAGGCGGTGGCGCGAGGAAATGGCAAGGCCACGGCGCGTGAGGATGCGGGCTCGCACGCGCGGCTCAAGCCTGAGGCCGGGGTTGACCAGACCCAGGCGCTGCAACGGGCGATTGACGAGGCGGCCTTGCGGGGGAATACCCTGCACCTGCCGCCCGGACGTTTCCTTGCTGCCCAACTGCAATTCAGGCCGGGTGTGAAGATCGAGGGATCGGGGCTTCGAACGGTGCTGGCGCTGTCGTCTGGCAGCGGGCCGTTGTTCGCCGGTGACGGGGCGCATGGCTGTGCCATCAGCCGAATGCGGCTGGAAGGAAACCCGCGGGAAGCGGGGGACGAGGGGGGCCTCGTCGAGATCAACAACAGCCGCGATGTCTGCCTGGAGGACATCAACCTGGTCGGCAGTGCCGGCCATGGCATGAAGCTCTTCCGCTGTAGTGGGCGGGTGCTGTCGTGCAATGTTCGCGACGTCAGGCTCTCCGCCATATTCTCCCTCGACGGGCACGCCATGATCATCGATGGCAACCGTGTCAGCGATTGCGCAAACAACGGCATCCTGGTCTGGCGGTCCAAGCCCGGCGCGGATGGAACGCGGGTGTCGGGCAACATCATCGAGCGTATCGCGGCCGTTGCGGGTGGCAGTGGCCAGAACGGCAACGGCGTCAATGTCTTTCGGGCGAATGGCGTCCTGGTGAGCGGCAACCGGATCAGTGATTGTGCGTATACCGGCGTCCGGGCAAATTCGGCCTCCGACGTGCAGATCGTGGCCAACAGCGTCATGCGCGCCGGCGAAGTTGCGCTCTATGCGGAGTTCGCCTTTGAAGGGGCGGTGATCGCGCAGAACATCGTCGATGGGGCGGCGGCGGGCATCTCCGTCACGAATTTCAACGAGGGCGGGCGATTGGCGGTGGTGCAGGGCAACCTGATCCGCAATCTGGTCAGGCGGGAGATGGAGCCCGTCGACAAGCGCGGGGAGGGCATCTCGGTCGAAGCGGATGCGACGGTGACGGGCAACACGATCGAGGGTGCGCCGACGGCCGGTATCGTGATCGGATGGGGCGCCTATGTGCGCAACGTGACGGCGACCGGCAATGTCATCCGGGCATCGCGGCATGGCATCCTGATTGCGAAGCATCCCAATGCGCGATCCGTGCTGGTGGCGCAGAATGTGATTTCAGGCGCTGTGGGCGGTGCGGTTCGGTTGATGGACAACGGCCAGGCGCTGGGACCGGATCTGACGTTCGGGTCGTCAGGCGAGGCGCCGATCCATGTGACAGGCAACGTTACGGTCGACAGCGGCGCCTGAGGCAGGCAAGTTGCTGGAGGACGCTGGCGAGGCTGTCCCGGATTCGGCAACAGGTAGTCACGTTTCATGCGGCTCAAATCGGAAGTCTGGGTGAAGGCCTATCTGCGCCGGGCGCAGGGGGAAGGCGCGAGCGGCTACGTCACGCATCGCGGGGACGAGGACGCAGGCGTGATCCTGATCAAGATTGCGCATCTCGACGGGCGTGCGGATCTCTTCGGGCCGGTTCCGGCCGGATTTCAATCCGATGATGGCGAGCGACGGTGGGTGCGGCTTGGCGAAACCGTCGAGGAAGCCGAGGTCGACCGGCGAATCGAAAGCGAGTTACGTCTCGATCCCGACAGCTGGGTGATCGAGATCGAGGATCGCGCGGGACGCCATTTTCTCGACGACTGGCTGGCGTCAGGCGCGGATTGACCCTGAAACGAGTCCCGCGATCCGGAAAATGTGGCCTCCGTGACACGGCCAGTGACCGGATGACATCGTTTAACCTTTCATTAACCGGCTCGAATGCCAAATCACTGTATCTCGCTCGACAGCGAGATGCGGCATGCGGGTGCTCGACAATATTCGGCTTGAGGCCCACCGCTCAGCAGGAGGGGGCAATGGCGACCATTCTGAAGTTCAGGTGTGAGCGTAGGGACGTCGGAGGCAAGAAGAAGGCATCGAACCGTCAACCGGCAGAGATCATCATCTTTCCGGGGGCACGCTACGAACGCTGGGAACAGTCCAGATCGCAACCAAAATGCGATGTCTATTCGAGATCGGTCGCGAGAGATTTTCTGGTCCTTGTGGACTGACCTTATTCTTCGTCACGATGTTCCTGCCGGCAGGTGGCCCGGCAATCCATCAATTCTGATCGCTGGTGGTGGTGCACGATGCACGCCGCAGAGCGGTATCTGTTTCCTCTGCAAACGCACGGCCACGCAACGGTGCCCTGATCACCGCAAATCCCCGTGGCTGAGGCACCTCGATGTTCGATATGGACTGGTTGGTCACGCGCCTGCCGAGCGACAGGAAGCTGAGCGTGCGCTCGCCCCTGGGCGACAGCGTGAGCTTGATGTCCTTCAGCCGCCGGGGCTGGGCCGGGAGCACATAGAAGTTGTCGCCGCTCTCGGTGTAGAGGCCGAGGCTCCATCCCTGGTCCGGGAGGGTGAGCACCAGGGCCAGCGGATGTTCACTGACATCATAATGGCAGATCGCCAGCCGCACGTCGGGCCCGATGTAGGGGATGGGCTGGCTCCGGGGACCTGCCGGCGGCATCACCTCCATGGTATTCAACGGTATGCGGGCCATCAGGAGCTGGAATGCGTTGGCCTTGGCCATGTGCGGGAGAACCAGCGTCACGACCAGATGTATGATGCCGGCCGAAACAAGGCCGAGCGCGATCACGTAGAGCCTTGCTCCCGACAGCCAGCGCGACCTTATCTGCATGAGGTTCTCCTGACCTGGGGCGGTCGCCAGGTCCATGGCCAACTGGAGCCGGGGTCGGCCAACTGCAAGTCTTCCACGGTCATCACCAGCGTGAAGCGGCCGGCGCCAGCCGTCGGCAGCCAGTTTCCCGGCCGCGCACTTCGCGACAGCGATATCTCCAGTCGCTTGTTGGAGGCCCGCAGGACGGTTTCGCTGTTGTAGGAATATCGCTCTGCCTCGTTGGGGATGAGCTCGCCATTGTGGTCGAAGACGGAGATCGACCAGAACCGCGCCGGTGGCTCGGTCCCCAGCAGCTTGTATTCACACGAGGAATGCAGCAGTTCGCCGGTATCGTCGGTGATGGCCTCGAAGGTGATGGCGAGGGCGGACGTTTCAGGCATCATGCCGCGGCGCATGAAATGGGCGCGCGTATAGGGGTCGGCGTCGGAGCGGCCGGCCGTCAGCCATGTGGTCCAGGCGCCGGATGTCCTGGTGGTCAGGGGGCTTCCGCGCTCGATCATGTACCATGACGAACCGAAGCCGCCGACGATGGCAATCACCAGAAAAATGATGGCGTTGGCGATCATCGTGAAAAGCCTGTGTCGGGAGCGAACGCGGGCGCAGGTGCGCTGCGCGGGGAATGTCCTGCCAGGTCCATTGTCGGCATCATTGCCTCGCTATCGGGGGCGAGTGTCCGGTCTGGAGCCAGGCCTTGCGTCCGCTGTTGGACTGGGACTGGCGCGGGGGTGACTGCGGCCGGTCTGCCGGTGGCCTGTCGCCGCCCGGCGGCTGTCCGGGTCGTCCAGGCTTGTCGTTCGTGCCCGACGTCGGTGCGGGTTCTGGCAGGCCGGCGGTGAGGCGCATGCGCCTGGCGAGGTCCGTCAATGTCGACTTCAACTGATCGGGCATCAGCTTGCCATTGCGCCCTGCGGCCAGTTGCTGGGCCAGAAGGGGCTGGGTACGCCGCAATTCCTCGAGCCGCTTGCGTTCCGCGACCTGTACCGGGTGGAGAGGCAGACCCGGGATCTGCCGGATGTTCATGTTGTGATGGATGGCCACCATGATGTTGTGCCACGTCGTGGCTGGCAGGCCGCCGCCGGTGACGCGGTCCATGGGCCGATAGTCATCGTTGCCGATCCACACACCCGTCACGTAATCGCCGGTGAATCCCATGAACCATGCATCGCGGTAGCTGGATGACGTTCCGGTCTTGCCGACAGCATAGGTGAAATCCAACTGGGCGCGG